>CAJVYN010000178.1 GCA_913009355.1 uncultured bacterium
AAAAAGAGATAAAACAGAAAAAAAAATATGAGAAAAGAAAGTAAAATAAAAAATTATAGAGAGAAAAGAAAGAAAAAGAAGAAAATATTATTAAAATTTTTAATTTTTTTTTTTCAAGCAGAAGACGGCATACGAGATAAAGGAATGTGACTGGAGTTCAGACGTGTGCTCTTCCGATCTTTTTGGGTTATATATTTTTCACAATAGCTTCTGTTGTCTTAGCTGTTGTTGCAATTGTGTACATCATATTAAAAAAAAGGATCTTGATAGGCATGCTTCAATTAATTGTACTTATATCCGTAGGGGGTTTCATCCACACCAATGTTCCCATGCTGCATGATCACTACCGTATGCGCAGGGCAAGTATATACAACAGGTTAATTGAGATTAGAGAGCTCAAGTATTTAATAAGCGAATATGTAAAACAAAATGGTCATTTGCCAGACAGAAACAGCTGGTTCGATTTATTAGAAAGAAGGGCTAGTGGCTTTTATGTATTTCCTCCGGTGTCTGACCCAGAATGTAATTTTGCATTTAATAAAAGCCTTAGCAGTGTATCCATAGATGATTTGCCCGGTAATGTGGTTGTGCTTTTTGAAGCGGATGGAGAACTTAATTTATCCGGTGGGTCTGAACTGATAACCAGAGAACGAAGCAAAGACAGGTTATTCTTATTCAAACGTCAAAGATTTATCTACGTTCTATTCGTTGACGACACAATAGCTAAATACAGACTACTCGATGGTGCTGTTGCCTTATATGATCCAGACAAAGATGAATTTGCAAGTTATTTCAAGAAAGGTCAAACACCTTACAGCCCACTAAGATGGGAATAGCATCGTAGGAGGATCGAACTTTTGAAACTTTGTGTGTTAGTGTCTTTGTAGCAGTTGGAAAGTGAATTTTATTAATGATTTTAAGATATTGCTCTTTGATAAGTGAGTCCGCGTTAATCTGTGTCTGAAAAGCAAAAAGACGCTTTTTCAGGCCAAAAATGCGTTTTGACTGTTTACATCGTCATGATGTAAACATGTAATACTTCAATGTAAGCTTACAATGCAGTAATGTAAGCTTAATATGTCGTAATGTAAGCATGCGATGGCACGATGTAAAGTTACATTGTCATAATGTAAGCATAAAACTCAATGATGTTGCCTTACAATACAATGATGTAAGATTACAATACCACGATGCGGGCTTACTTTGTCTTAATGTAACCTTGTAATGACGCGATGTAAGCGTATAATGGCTCTGATGATTGATTATTGTTTATTGATATTGAATTATCAATTATTGAAAGGTTATAGATGTCTGGAAAAAGGGCAAAAGGCAAAAGTAAAAGGGTAAAAGGCAGGGGTTTTTGCTTTTTACTTTTCATTTTACTGCCGGTTTTTGACGGTTCACTTTGTGCGGCCGACAGGTCCGGCACCTCGGAAGGGGCGGGGCTTGATAAGACAAAATATATCACCGTTGACGAGATTGTCCCCGGTATGGATGCGTATTGTCTGACTGTTTATAAGGGTACTGAAATTGAAAGGTTCGCACTGGATGTTCTAAGTGTGGTGCGTGATATAAGCCCCGGCAGGGATGCAATTCTGGTTCAGGGCACAGACAAACGCTTTATTCATACCGGCCCGGTGGCTGGATGCAGCGGTTCGCCGGTCTATATCGATGGCAGATTAGCAGGTGCGCTGGCCTTCGGGTGGAGTTTCAGCAAGGACCCGCTTTACGGCGTGACACCTATCGAAGAGATGCTCAGGGTGGGCGAAGGCAGCACTGCTGAGCGGGCGGAAGGTCAAACGGGGTTTGGGTTTGATTTTTCCAGGCCCATTGATTTCACTGAAATTGACAGACAAATAAATTCGTCGCTCGGGACTCGGGACTCCTCGATCGGGACACGTCTGGCTGTGCCGCTGATTGTATCCGGTTTGCCCGCTGAGCAGTATGAGCAGTTGGCAGCTTCAGTTGAGCCGTTCGGGTTTATGGCTGTTTCCGGTATTGGCGGGGGCGGTTCGTCGCCCGGGACGCAAGAGACGAAATTAGTTCGTGGGGCCAGTCTTGCTGTTCCGCTGGTAACCGGTGATATAACAATGACTGTAATCGGGACTGTAACTGATGTGGTGGGCGATAAAGTGTATGGCTTCGGGCACAGCTTTCTCGGTTATGGGCCGATAAATTTGCCGATGGCTACGGGCAAGGTGCACACTGTGGTCTCCAACGTGGTTCGTTCTTTTAAGTTTGCCAGCGCACTCGAAATAGTCGGCGCACTGATAACCGATGAGTCGGCGGCTGTCCGTGGGCAGATTGGTGCAAAGGCGCAGATGATACCGCTGACAATAAGAGTGAACCGTTACAATGACCCTGAAACAAGAGTATATAACTGCCGGGTTGCGAATAATCAGATGCTTACGCCGCTGATGCTTCGCTCGGCGGTGGCTGGGGCGGCTCTTTCTCTCGGTAAATTACCGCCGGACCATACGATAGAATATAAAGTGGATATCGGTGTGGATGGCGCAGAATCGATTACCTTTGAAAATGTCTCAACCGGTATGGGGCTGACTGAGATGATAAAGGAAAGCACCGGCTCGGTGGCGATGCTCTTGAACAACCCGTATAAAAAAGTCGATATAAAGTCGCTCGATTTTGATATACGTATAGTACCGAAAAATGTATCTTCGAGAATATGGTCGGTAGATTTGTCTGATTCGAAGGTCAGGGCCGGCGGGCAGCTCGATGTTTCAATAATTTTGGAATCGCCCCTGGCGGAGAAGAAAAAATACAAGTACAGTCTGAAAATACCTGAAACCGTGCCGCCCGGCAAATATAACCTGATTGTCTGTGGAGGCTATGGTTATCAGCAGTTTCTTATGAAAGCTGCGCCGTATAAATTTACACCTCAGAATCTGCAGACCCTTGTCGGTGCGATGAATAATCTTTTGGCGATACGGCGAAATAAGTTGTATTGCCTTTTGGTTTTGCCGTCCGGTGGTGTTTCGGTAGAGGCGGCAGAGCTTCCTGATTTGCCGGCTACGAAGGTGCTGGTTCTTGGCGATACGAAAAGGACAATGAGAATTCAGCCATACCAGCATTGGCTCGAAAAAAGTTTCCAAACCGGTACGGTTGTTATGGACAAGAAAGTTATGCGCATAACGGTGGAAAAGTAAAACAGGAGACAGAATACAGAATACAGGAGACAGGAGACAGGAAAAAGTTAGCCACGAATGGACACGAATAAATAAACAAATAATCATTTATCATTTGACGGACTGTCATTGCGAGCGCAGCGAAGCAATCTCAAATCTAACGGTTGAGATTGCCACGGCCTTTCAGGCCTCGCAATGACAATTGGTGGCTTCGTGGCAAGGGCACATAGGCACAAATTAAGCAAAAAGGGAAAAGGAAATATGAGAAATAAATTTTACACCAAACGTACATTAACCGTTACAGCCCTGGTTTGTCTGGTTTTGAGTTCGGCATCCCTGGCTGTCAGCAGTAAGATTACGCGTCACAGCAGCAGTGCGGAGTTGTTGAAAGGCCAAACTAAGGATATTGTTGTCAGCTCGCAAGGGAGTATCCAGCTTGGCAGGGCGGCTGAGGCGCTGGTTGAGGAGTTTGGTGGTAAAACCGAGGACGTTTGGTCGATAAACAGTATCGTTGTAAGCGGTGAGTCGGTTTACCTCGGCACAAGCCCTAACGGCGGTATTTATAAATACAGTCTCGGTAAACTAACGAAAATTCGCGACTCGTTGCCCGTGACTCGTGGCTCGAGCGACGAGCAACAAGCGACAGGCGACGAACCCAATGCAGTCGAGGCTGAGCAGTATCTGGCCAATGAGCATATTTTCGCAATGGCCACTGATGTGACCGGCAGGCTTTTGGCCGGCGTAAGCGGCAAGAAGTGCAGACTAATGCGGCTCGAAGGGGGCGAAATGAAGACTATTTTTGTCCCTGGGACTCCGCCGTTAGGCGTCCCCGAGCGGACTTACGGAGAGCCGAACGACGCCAAAGGCAGCCCGCCCGAAGGCGGTACCAGGTATATCTTCGCCATAGCTATTGATGATAGCGGTAATATTTATCTGGGAACAGGTCCGGAAGGCAAAGTGTACAAGCTCGATCCTTTCGGAAAAAAAGCTGAGCTTGTTTACGACAGCCGTGATAAGAATATACTTTCGCTGACAATCGGAGCAGAGGGCTTTGTCTATGCAGGCAGCGGCGGTCGAGGATTGGTGTATAAGATAAACCCGCGCACTAAAACGGCAACGGTTTTATACGATAGTGACCAGCAGGAGATTACAGCGCTGTTATTGACCGGCCAGGGCGATGTTTATGCAGCGGCGACGTCGGCTAAAATTGTCCAGGCTCAAACGGAATTTGCTTTAAAATTGCCTTTAGCCGGCCGGCCTGAGACCCAGCCTGAAAAGCAAGGAAGTGCCGCCGGAGCCGAGGGCGGGTTAAAGCTTAAAATTGCAAATACAAAAAAGGGAGCCGACGATGAGCCGGCCAAGAGACAGATGCCAACCATCAAAGCAGCCAAGCCGGCCAAAGCCAGTTACATATACAAAATAACCAAAGATGGTTATGTGGACGATGTGTTCAGCGAAGCGGCTGTCTTCTTTTGTCTGGCGAAACAGGAGAAGACGCTGCTTGTCGGGACCGGCAACAACGCACAGCTTTTTACCGTTGACCCGTCCGCTGAACAGGAAGCAATTGTTTATGAAGATGAGCAGGCCTCACAGATAACAGCAATTGCTGTAGCCGGCCAAGATGTGTATCTTGGGACGGCGAATCCAGCCAGGTTAATAAAGTTGGGTTCGGCGTTTGCCGCTGAGGGTACTTATACCTCGCAGCTTATCGATGCCGGTCAGCCGGCGAAGTGGGGCAAGCTGCAAATCGAGGCGGATATTCCGCAGGACGGAATGGTTTACGTGGCGTCCCGCAGTGGAAACGTTAAGGATATAAACGACCCGACTTTTTCAGACTGGACAGAACTGGTAGAAGTGACCGAGCCGATACAACTGCGATGCCCGCTCGGCAGATTCTGTCAATATAAACTTGTGCTG
>CAJVYN010000179.1 GCA_913009355.1 uncultured bacterium
AGAATATTCTGACTCAGCTATTTGCTTTTGATTCCCCTTTATCTTAGATATTTGTTTTGTATAGTTATTTAATCGAATAAGCAGCAAGAATTTCTTTAAGGAAAATTGAGAAAAACTATACTTTTTTGTAACCGTTCACAGAAATTTTTTCATAAAAGGTTCAAAATGTTAAAATAGGCAACTTGCGCTTTTGTTTGCGCCCTGTTATAAAATAGGGCATGGACGAAAAAGATAAAATCATCGCAGAACTGAGACAGCAGATTGACATACTTCTCAAACGGATTCAGCAACTGGAAGAAGAAGTTGCCCGGCTCAAGAAGAATTCGAATAATTCCTCCAAGCCGCCTTCCAGTGATATTGTAAAGCCCAAAAAGACCGTTGTTAAGGTAGGCCGTAGAAAACGTAAGCGAGGCGGCCAGCATGGGCACAGAAAGTTTTCGCGTACGCCTTTTGGGCCGGAGCAAGTAGATGAAGTCATTGAATACGAGTTTAAAGATAAAGACACCAAAGGCCTTAAGCAGCTTGATGAATGGTTTATAATTCAGCAGATAGAGCTGCCGGAAAAAATGTATAAAGTAATAGAACATAGAGCCAGAAAATACCTTGACCCTGTTACGGGAAAAACGCACATTGCCCCTATGCCGGATGCGATTCGCAAAGGCGGTCTGCTCGGTGCTGATGTAACCGGTTCGATAGCGTTTATGAAGGGTCGCTGTCATATGTCCTATACGACTATCAGGGAGTTCTTCAAAGAACTGATGAAACTGAATATATCGCGAGGTATGCTTTGCAAAGCTACACAAAAAGTTTCCAAAGCCCTTGAGCCATCTTATGATCAACTGACTGCCCGCCTGCCGGAAGAGTCGCAGGTGAATGTTGATGAGACCGGCCATCATGACGATGGCGGTCTTCACTGGACGTGGTGTTTTGATACTTCTGATTACAGCCTGTTTAAGATCGATAAATCGCGAGGGTGTAAAGTGCTTGAAGAAATGCTTGGGAAAAACTTTGCCGGTATTATTGGTGCCGACTACTGGGGTGCATACCGCAAATACGCCCGTTTGTTTGATGTCCGTATGCAGTACTGCATGGCTCATTTGATTCGAGAGATACGTTTCCTTGCCGAGCACAGCGTTAAAAAACTCTCTCGCTGGGGCAGTGAAGTGCTTGAATGGCTTAAAAAGCTTTTTTGTACATTGCATCGTCGCGACAAGATGACTGCCAAAGGTTTTATTCGTTCGATGGAAAGAATTAAAACCGGCTTTCTGAAACGAATTCGACGACCGCCGGACCATAAACTGGCTAAAAAGCTGGCCAGACGCTTCAAGGGCAAGGCCGCTGAGAATTATTTCAGATTTTTGACTAAGCCGAATGTAGAGCCGACCAATAATGGTACCGAACGTCAGATTCGTCCAGTGGTGATTGATCGAAGAATAACGCAGGGCACTCGCGGAGATGCCGGCATGCGCTGGTGTGAGCGTATCTGGACTACCCTTGCTACCTGCAAAAAACAACAGCGAAATGTCTTTGATTTTATCCATGAAACTGTTCTTGCTCACTGGAACAATAAAACTTACCCATCGTTAATTTGTCAAAAACTGTGAACGGTTACAAAATGTGATGGTCGGTGAAATTAACGCAAAGATAGTCCTGACTGATATGCAGGATTCAGTTAGCAAAAAGAAACCGATTGATATGGACGCACTTGAAATGGCCATGGTACTTGCGTCTTGATTATAGAGAAATGTTCGTGCTTGCCCGAACTGACCACGCTTTTATTGCTCGGCCTCGGTGCGGTGATGTTGAGAAGGAAACGTTGAATTGTTAGTTGCCCCACTCTTGCCAAGCTAATACAATGGGAACATGGAGCTGTCGTGAGTCCCGATAGGCAGATGCGGATAAGACGGTTAACAACAATAGCCTATATGAATTATAAAGGAGAGCACGCAAAAGTGAGCAGCTTATTCTACGATATAGGCAAGATGGTCGGTCCGAGGGTTCGCAAGGTTAAATGGATATGGCAATCAATAACTGCCAGTGAAGCTGACACTATCAAGGCAGAACACGAAGTCGGCCAAGACCTGGCACGTGAAATCGGGAATCGGTTAGAACTTGATACAGAACCGCGGTCTGGGCAAATGTTAAACAAAGTTGGCCATCATCTGGCCGCTTGCGTCGCCAATAAGCTTCGCACGTTTAGCTTTGAAGTTATCAAAGGCACTGAACCAAACGCTTTCGCCCTCCCGGGCGGGTTTATCTTCGTGACCCGGTCACTGCTGGAACTCTGCGAGTGGAACCAGGACGAGCTTGCTTTCATCCTTGGACATGAGATGGGCCATGTCATCCAAGGACATGCGATGGATCGGATCATCACCAATTCGGCAATTGCTGTCGGGGCCACGCCCATTCGAGGTCTCCTCGCGAGTTGGCTCGGCAAAGTGGGCGTGGAGTTCCTTGAAAGCGAGTACTCGCAAGATCTGGAGTTGGAAGCTGATGCACTCGGGGCTCGTCTGGTTGCTGTTGCTGGCTACGATCCTCACGCCCCAACGCAATTACTCTCTCGCCTGAGTGAACTGAGCCAACCCGCTAAGCAATTCAGTCTTGGGAATTATTTTTCCTCTCACCCGGCCTTTGACGTCCGTATCCACAATGTTGATCATCAGCTGCATCAGCGATGCAGCTGACGCGACTATTTTCCCCTTGCGGCTATGACAAACAGCCCCTATAGAATATGTTAGTTACAGCCGTTGGGGCTCCGGCATTCCCCCTCGGCCACCTCCGCTTGAAGTTAAGTTTTGTCAGGTTTTGAGTTGGCCCGAAGAGGTTTTGTCATTACTGATGGCTTCAGCTATTTTGATCCCATCGACGGCTGTGGAGATTATTCCGCCAGCGTAGCCAGCTCCTTCACCGGCTGGGTATAGGCCTTTAATAGCGGGGCTTTGGAAAGTCTCATCCCTGACAATCCTTATTGGTGAAGAACTTCTCGATTCTACTGCGGTCATAACCGCATCGTTCCTCGCAAAGCCTTTGAGTTTTTTGTCCATCTGCGGGATCGCCAGACGGAGGGTTTCAACAACAAATCCAGGCAGGCATTGGGCAAGGTCACATGGTGTGATTCCTGGAGTATATGATGGGCAAACCTCTCCCAGTGAATTTGAAGGCTGGCCAGATAAGAAATCACCAACAAGCTGAACAGGCGCGAAGTAGTTATTGCCTCCAGTCTCAAAGGCTTTTCGTTCCCATTTCCGTTGGAACTCAATGCCAGCCAAGGAGCTTGTGCTTCCAAAATCCCGCGGGGTGACACCTACTAACAAGGCGCTATTTGCATTAGAATTATTTCGAGAATAACGGCTCATACCGTTTGTTACTATGCCTCCGGGTTCAGATGAAGAAGCGATTACCTCTCCACCGGGGCACATACAGAAAGTATATGCAGAGCGAGCATTCTCACAGTGGTGGACCAATTTATAATCAGCTGCCCCCAGCAGTGGATGCGATGCGAATTTGCCGTACTGGGCCTTGTCTATCAGGCTTTGCGGATGCTCAATACGAACACCTATTGAAAAGGGCTTTGCTTCAATAGGTATGTCCAATTGGGCCAGCATCTCGAATGTGTCCCTTGCACTGTGTCCCAAGGCGAGCACTATGGCGTCTGTCTCGATAGTTTCAGAGCCGTTAACAATTGCGCCAGCAACTTTGCTATCTTTTACTTTGATACCTGTCAGTTTTGTTTCAAAGCGAACCTGTCCACCTAACGAGATGATTTTATTGCGAAGGTTCTTTACAATTTTAACGAGGTTGTCTGTGCCGATATGAGGCTTAGCCTGATAGAATATTTCTTCTGGTGCTCCAGCCCTTACAAATTCCTCAAGTACTTTTCTTGAACGGTTATATTTATCCTTTATCTGGGTAGTAAGTTTGCCATCGGAAAAAGTGCCTGCTCCACCTTCACCAAACTGCACATTAGATTCCGGATCAAGCTGCCCCTTATGCCAAAAGTTTTGGACATCCTTTACTCTTGAGCTGACTTCTTTTCCTCTTTCTATCAGTACAGGCTTAAAGCCCAGTTGAGCAAGGATCAAGGCAACAAAGAGGCCGCAAGGGCCACTTCCAACGACAACAGGGCTCGGGCCGTGTATATTGCCAACTGTTGGTAGCTGGTAATTCATACAAGGCCCAGCGGAAATCCGAATGTCTTTCGAAAATCTGGAAAGCAGTTCAGGCTCGTTCTTTAGTCCCACATCTATTGTATAAACAGCCACAATATGGTTTTTACGCCTTGCGTCTATGGATTTGTGGACTATAGTAAAGTTGAGGAGTTGGTGCTCTGGAATACCCAGACGTTCCAAAATGCTACTGGCCAGAACTTCTTCCTTGTGGTCGAAGGGTAATGTTATGTCTCTGAGTCTGATCACAAGTTCAAATTTTTCAGTGAATTAATGTTTTTCATCTTGTGAATATCTTCGCTCTTCCTGTAACTAATTCTTTTTCTTCCTTGATAAACTTAATATGTTGCAGTAATGCCCAGGCGCTGTTATTCCACCGCATCTGGTAGCCCGTGGGGTACAAAAATATATAGCTGCTCTTAATTATGCTTATACTATACCACTTAAAACTTGATTTTGCAATGAGTTATGATAGATTTGTTATATGGAAAACACAACTCATCCAAAAGTTGCTGACCGATGGTTAAATGTACCCGTCATAGCAACGACCACTCGGTTGTTATGCCGGGAGTTGATGCTTTAGAAGGGCGGTTTAAGGGGTGGGATGAATAAATTGACACTTCTGGGTTCAACAGCAGCTTTCCTTCTACGAGATCATTTGTTAAGTATGAAACGAACTTGAAAATATAATCTAAAAAGAGTGAATAGTTTGAATGTTAACATTACGAGATAGTGTTGGCAAAAGCTAAAGCGGCATCGGAGTGGTGCAAACATGCCTCGGAATATGAAAAGCAGAATAGCGGAAAGCCCTGGAAGTATTTGTTGATACCTCATGATGAGATATCTGAAAG
>CAJVYN010000180.1 GCA_913009355.1 uncultured bacterium
AAAGAGATGGGGTAGGAGAGAGTCTATAATGTACGGAGTGGAGGAGAGCGGTAAAGGGAAGGTGAGAGATGGGTAGTTGTGAGCTACATTAAAACGCGCATAGTTCAGTAACCGGTCTTATTTCTTTTTTGTTTTGTTTTTTTTTTTAATGATACGGCGACCACCGAGATCTACACTCTTTCCCTACACGACGCTCTTCCGATCTAGAATAGTCGCCGGCCTCGTAATAAAATATGACATCAGCCGACCAACGGCGCGGACGATTGCTGCAATGGTCGAAGAAAAAATATTCAGCATGGGCCTTAGCCTGGTTCCAGCCAGTTTAATAAAGCAGCTTGTTCTTGGCGACGCCGCAGTGGTACTGCGGGCACAACGACAACTGCAAACCGCCTGAATCCGAATATTCCATCCTTGTTTGGTTTTGAGTGGTCATTTTGCTTGGTTTCTGGATAAATATCCTATTATAAGCACACTTTAGCGATGAGATGGTATATGGGAATAAAGTTATATTATACCCTTATACAATAATCACATAAGAAAAAGAGCCTAACTTATTGTTAATGAAAGGGTTAAGGTTTGGATGGGCTGGCGAGATCACATAAAAATCACATAAGATAAGCTCATAATGATAAAAGGTGATATTTCTAACATCTTTTTAGCTTGCTAATTAAGTATTTGGACTGAAATCGTAACTCCTTTTAATATAATCACTTACACCAATTTAACTGCTAAAGTATAACTAAAGTATAACTAAAGTATAACTAAAGTATAACTAAAGTATAACTAAAGTATAACTAAACAAGAACCCACTTGGGCTTACGGTTCGAGCCATTATTCTTGATAGTTTTGTCTTTTTTAGACATTGCATAAAGCAGATTTCCTATCTTATTTCGCTTCTGTTTTTCGTCTAAAGCGTCTGAGAGGTGTCTCAGCAATAATTCATCTATATCTTTCCTGGCTGCAGAGCCATATTTTTTGATAAAAGCGATTATCATATCTTTGTAATGTTGGTCATCAAATCCTCTGTATTTAATGTACCTGGCTTTGGCTTCTGTAGCTGCTGCGATGTGAGAGGATACAAATAAGTTAGGGTATCTGCCTTCAACAAGTTTTTTTGATTTCAAAAATTTGTGCTCATCTTTAGAGAGCGGAATATTTTTTTGAAATTTATCCAAAAGAATTACAGTATATAATTCCATATCCGTATTCTTAATTAGCAATCGGGTATAGTTTTCATTCAGCACTTTACCTTGTATTTTGACAATTACCTTTTCAAATTGCGTTAAATCGTAATCTGGTAGAGGGAAAAATCGCTCTCTCTGTTTTTGAAACATTTTCTTTATGCCGCTGCCAATGGTGTCGATCATATTCAGATTGACCATTGCCTGGGCAAGAAAAGGGTTTCTGTATAATTCTTGTGGAGCATCTTGCTGAATAACTATTTCGACACTACCAGGGATAAAAGTTCCCAAATTTGTAAATACCAATTCATCTGATTTTTCGACAACATTAATTCTGCCGCCTAATTCATAATTTTGATGAGCAATACAATTATGTAATGCCTCGCGAATTACCCATGGATCATATTGGCTTATCTCGGTCGGAAATAATGTTTCGTTTGGAAGATAACGATACTTTAGATTGCGAATCTTGGCAAAAACTTGTTCGGCATTTAGAATAAATGGAGGGCCAAAGTGTTCATAATCTTTTTTGATGTTATTTGCATCTTTCAAAATCCAGGTTATTTTGGCGGCTGATGGCGAAATAAAATGCTCTGATTCCTCTTTGCCCAATAAGATGATAGCTGTTCTGGTAATTTTCCCCTGCCTGATTACTTTGGCTTTATTGAGAAATGTCAGACTATCCCATTTATCGATGTCGTTTGCCTTTTCGGGGTATTTCTGTTTGTATTCTTTCTTCGCCTTTAAGATGGCTTCTGGGTTGAGGTCGTCTATTGTTGCCTCTTCACAAACATAAGCGGACCAATCATCGTGTTTAATCTGATTGCGTATTTGCTCCAGTTCCTGCAAACTTAAAGCGTTAATCGACTCGCCTTCTCTGCCGTACCAATGACCTTGCCAGGCAACCGGGATGCCCCGCGGTGCTGCGGGTATTTGGAACATAACTACCCGTCCTTCAGGTAAAGGAAGTTCGTAAATCTCTGCAAATGTAATACGGTTGGTGGTTTCATTGGCTATTTCTGACTTCAAACTGTCTAAATCAGCCCTGTTACGACGATATTGAGTACCGACAATTTTTCTGCCTTTATCTCTTACTCCGAAAATCAGCCAGCCACAATCTTTGTTCTTGAGATTTGCTTCGTTGCTTAATGCAGAGAAGTATTTGCCGAGCTTTTTGAAATCAAAAGCGGTTTTTGCTTCTTTAAATTCCACCAACTCAGTTTCTTTGGGCAAGGCCCTCAGGTTGTCCAGTTTGGCTTTCAGATTTTTTGTATTCATATCGCTAATTACTCTGCACATTAATTTTCTACTAATTTTACGTGTTGCTACTTAATAAATCAATGTGATTCGATATTATTCAGCAAAGTCTTCGCTCGCTCGAAGATACTTTCAAACGGCTCTTCCGGCTCGATATCCAGCCAGTGAACGTTGCGGAAAGTCTTGAACCAGGTACGCTGGCTCTTGGCAAAACGGCGGGTGTTCTTCTTTATCTGTTCAGTCGCATCTTCCAGATTCGTCTTGCCATTCAAATAATCAATTATCTCAGCGTAGCCAATCGCAGCACGCGACTGCTGACCTAAAGGACTCTCTTCAGCTAACAGCCCTTTGACCTCGTCAACCAGCCCTGCCGTAATCATTTTTTTTGCCCGCTGATTTATCCGGCTGTTAGCGTCAGATTTTTCCCGCCGTAAACCGATTACCGTCCATTTGTGCGGCGCATTGTCTATGTCCCATTGCCGCTGGAAATTTGAGATGGGTTCGCCCGTAAGTTTATAGACCTCCAATGCCCTGATTATACGTTTGGAATCGTTGGGGTGGATGCGCTCGGCTGCGGCTGGGTCGATTTGGGACAGCTCGGCGTAAAGCCGGCTCAGCCCCTCAGCTTCCGCCAGCGCCCGTAATTCAGAACGTATTTGCTCGTCGGTTCCAGGGCCTTCAAAAAGGCCGTGCAGCAGAGCCTTTATGTACATAGCCGTTCCGCCAACCGCAATTACAGGTTTATCGTTGCGGGTTATCTGTTCTGCTGCCTGCGAAGCGGCGTCGAGAAATGCGGCCACGCTGAACGCCTCGCTCGGCTCAACTATGTCGATTAAATGGTGCTTGATGCGTTTTTGAGCCTCTTCAGATGGCTTGGCGGTGCCGATATCCATCCGTCGATAGACCTTCATCGAGTCGATGCTGATAATTTCAGCGCCGATTTCATCAGCTAAACAAAAAGCCAATCGCCCCTTACCCGATGCGGTAACGCCGAGAATCAAAATGTATTGTTTTTTACAATTCACTGAAAGAAGATATAATATAAAAGACAGAAGACAGAAGACAGAATACAGAATACAGAATACAGGATACAGAATACAGGAGACAGAATACAGGAAAAACTTAGCCACAGGTACACGAAAAAAAAACAAAAGATTAAACGCAGAGAACGCTGAGGACGCAGAGAAAAAAAATGAAATATTATAAATCTCAGCGGGCTTTGCGATCTCTGCGTTAAAGAGTTAAAAAAAAGAAGAAAATCGAAAATATGGAATTTGACATTCAATTAAGCGATAAACGCCGGCTCGTAAATGATACGCTGCGGCGGATTTTGGCTGAGCAGACACAGATAAACGACTCTTTGAAAGAAGCTCTCAAGCATACATTGGAAGGGCAGGGCAAACGGCTGCGGGCGGCATTGGTTCTGTGGTGCTGCGAACTTCTCAGCGGGAAACTCAACCACGATGCTCAGATTGCAGCGGCGGCAATTGAAATGGTGCATACCTATTCACTCGTGCACGATGATTTGCCGGCGATGGACGATGATGACCTTCGGCGAGGCAGGCCGACGTGTCATAAGGTCTTTGATGAGGCCACGGCTATTCTGACCGGCGATGCCCTCTTAACGCTTGCCTTTGAAATTTTAGCCAAACAGATAACCGAGCCGAGAATTGCGGTAAGACTGATTGGCCGATTGGCCGAAGCCGCCGGGCCGGCTGGTATGATTGCAGGCCAGATGGCTGATATGAAAGCGGAAAATATGGAAGGTACCGAGCAGCTTCTGCAAACTATTCATACCAATAAGACGGCTAAGATGTTTAGCTGCGCCTGCAGGATGGGAGCTATCGCTGCCGATGCCGGCGAAGAACAAACCGAACGGTTGGGTATCTATGGCCTTAAAATCGGGCTTTCCTTTCAGATAGCGGATGATATTCTCGATGTCTGCGGTTCGAGCGAGCAGTTAGGCAAGACAGCCGGCAAAGACGCAGCAGCAGATAAGTGTACTTATCCAGCGGTTTTGGGCCTGGAAAAGTCGAGGCAGTTAGAGAGCAAATTAGCTGACGAAGCGATAGCTGCGTTAGAGCCGTTCGGCTCGAAAGCTGATACCCTGCGGCAGTTAGCTACAGCACTGCTGAAAAGAACAAAGTAAGTTAACTATTGTTCGTTGACTATCAAGAAAAAAATTCAATTTTTATTTGCTAACCCTTAGTGAATAAATAGGCGGTAATTCTCCATTTCTCTGCAACTTCCATTTCCCTTCCTTTTTTTCTTTCGCCTTCTGTGGCTTTGGTAGAAATGGTCCAATTAGCTTAAATATTTCATCTAAAGATTCCATTCCTCTTTTAAATTTTTTATGTTTAGATGTTGCCATTTTATTTTTATCCTCATTTAGTTATTGCTTATATTAACGGATGTTTCTTTAGTTTCAATAAGCTTTCGGGCTCGTGATGAAACTACCCAATTTGCTCTTATATACAGCTCCCAAATAAGATTCCACAGTTCAGAACACAACTCCAATTTCTCAACATTCAATCCACAGCTTTTTGCTTCTTC
>CAJVYN010000181.1 GCA_913009355.1 uncultured bacterium
CTTGAGAAGCCGGTAGAGCAGGTTCCCGTTGGCGTTACTATTTTGGTTCGGCCCGGCGAAAAGATTCCGCTCGATGGAGAGGTGATAAAGGGCAGCTCAACAGTGAATCAGGCGCCAATCACGGGCGAGTCAATACCGGTGTCTAAGAAAAAAGGCGACGAAGTGTTCGCAGGAACGATTAACGAGGATGGCGCCCTTGAGGTCAAAGTAACCAGGGTGGCAAAAGATACAACTCTGGCAAGGATTATCCGGATGGTCGAAGAGGCACAATCCCGCCGTGCCCCAAGCGAGCAGTGGGTCGAGATATTCGCGCGGTACTACACCCCTGCAATGATGGCCCTGGCAGCGGCTGTTGTGGTTGTACCGCCGCTGTTCTTCTCGGCCTTGTGGGTGGAATGGCTGTATCGCGGGCTGGTGATTCTGGTGATTGCCTGTCCGTGTGCGCTGGTAATATCCACTCCGGTCAGCATTGTATCCGGTATGACCGCCGCTGCGCGTAATGGCGTACTCATCAAGGGTGGAATGTATCTTGAGGCAGCCGGCCGTTTACGTGCCCTTGCCCTGGACAAAACGGGAACGCTGACGTACGGCCATCCTGAGGTTCAGCAAATAGTCCCCTTTAACAGCCATACGCCGAAAGAACTGCTGGAAAGGGCGGCGGCAATGGAAACGCACAGCGAACATCCCCTGGCCCGGGCCATCCTGAGAAAAGCTCAGGACGAAGGCATCGTCGTTCGCGGAGCTGAGGAATTCACCGCCATCAAAGGCAAAGGGGCTGAGGCGAAAATAAACGGAAAGCCGTTTTGGATTGGCAGCCATCGGCTTATGGATGAAAAAGGCCAGGAGACAGCCGAGGTCCACGACAAGGCCAAAGAGCTTGAGGATGCCGGACATTCGATGGTAGCTATCGGTAATGACCAGCATGTTTGCGGCCTTATTACCATAGCTGACGGGGTGCGCGAGGATGCCGCAGAAACAATACAGGCGATAAAACGTCTTGGCGTTCGCAAGGTTGTAATGCTCACCGGTGACAACATTGGCACCGCCAGCGCAGTAGCCAAGGCCACTGGTGTAGATGAGTTCCGGGCTGAATTGCTCCCCGAAGATAAGGTACAAGCGGTAGAGTCTTTGGTAAGCCGGTTTCGTCATGTTGCAATGGTCGGGGACGGTGTCAATGACGCCCCTGCGATGGCCGTGGCGACCTTTGGCGTTGCTATGGGCGCCATTGGCACGGACGCCGCCATCGAAACCGCTGACATTGCATTGATGTCGGACGACCTGGGCAAACTGCCCTGGCTTATTCGGCATTCACGCCGGACCCTCGGGACTATCAAACAGAACATCATCTTTGCGTTGGGACTAAAACTCGTCTTCATTGCTCTTGCCCTGGTCGGTATGGCTTCGCTATGGATGGCTATTGCCGCAGATACCGGCGCATCGCTTCTGGTAATTCTCAACGGCCTCAAATTACTCGGCAGGCCGGGACAACAAACAAAGTGAATAAATAAACCATTTGATATTCTAATGGTAAGCATACCTGCTGATACATCGATGGAGTGGTTCTATAGCTTCCTGTCCAACTTTCGGTAACTTATAGCTTCTGCAATATGTTCGGGGGTAATGTTCTCAGAATCAGTTAAGTCGGCTATTGTCCGGGCGAGTTTGCAGATTTTATCGTGGGCACGGGCACTTAGACCGAATTCTGTCATCGCCTGTTTGAGCATCATTTCAGAAGGCCTGTCGAGTTCGCAGAATTTGCGAACCTGTTTGTGACTCATTCTCGCATTGGTCATTATCCTGCCATCACCGAATCTGTGAGTTTGAACTGCTCTTGCCTTTATAACATCGGCCCTTATAGTTGCAGAGTCCATCTGGCTCGATTCAGAGCGCAGCTTGCTGAAACTTATTGCAGGGACATCTATATGAATATCGATTCTGTCAATCAGTGGGCCGGATATCTTTGAGATGTATCGCTCTATCTGGCCCGGTGCACATTTGCACCGCCTGGAATCCGAGCCGTAAAATCCACAGGGACACGGATTACAGGAGCCGATAAGAACGAAATCAGCGGGATACAAACATGACCGCTTCGCCCTTGACACAGTGATAGTGCCATCCTCGAGGGGCTGGCGAATCATCTCAAGAACGTGACGTGGAAATTCAGTGAACTCATCGAGAAATAAAATCCCATGATGAGCAAGTGACAGCTCGCCCGGCTTTGCATTTGTTCCACCGCCAATAAGAGCCGGGCCGCTCGCGGTATGATGCGGCGTTCGTACCGGCCGGGTAGCTAACA
The DNA here is from genome assembly GCA_913009355.1 of uncultured bacterium. GTDB lineage: Bacteria > Planctomycetota > Phycisphaerae > Sedimentisphaerales > Anaerobacaceae > CAJVYK01. The sequence continues at coordinate 2,297 of CAJVYN010000181.1, forward strand.
GCGCCTTACCCTTGCCCAGCAGGCCGACTGAAGAATAAATACGGGTCGTTTCAAGCGACTCAGCCAATGTCAGGGGCGGCAGGATTGTCGCCAACCTTTGGGCAAGCATAGTCTTGCCCGCCCCGGGCGGACCAATCATTAGAATATTGTGTCCCCCTGCAGCGGCTACGGTCAGGGCACGCTTTACACTTTCCTGTCCCTTTACATCGGAGAAATCAACATCATAGCAACTTTCGACATTGAAAATTTTATCGATATCGATAGTGGTGGTTTCAAGAGGTAATTGCCCGCCGAGAAAGCCGACCGCCTGAGCCAGCGAACCGACACCATATACCTCGATATCACGGACAACAGCAGCTTCAGCGGCATTATCCAAAGGAACTACTATACCCTTAAATCCATTTGCCTTTGCGGTCATCGCCATGCTTAATATGCCGTTGACTTTTCTTACTCTGCCGTCCAGCGCCAGCTCACCGATAATAACATAGTCTTTCAGAGCTATGCCTGTAAAGACACCTGTTCCTATAAGCATCCCAAGGGCGATAGACAAATCGAATGCGGGGCCTTCCTTCTTAATATCCGCCGGCGCCAAATTTACTACTGATTGCGTCTTCGGGTATTTATAGCCGGAATTAATGATTGCACTTTTGACTCGCTCGCTGCTTTCCTTTACCGCCGCATCGGGAAGGCCTACGATAAGTGTCTTTTCAAATCCCCCGCGGGCGACATCTACTTCAACCTCACAGATTACGCCCTCAATCCCCTCAAGTGTTACACTGTGCAGCCTGGCTAACATATCTTGTTTTCCCTGTTTTTAGATTAGAAAATGTATTCTAAGTCTGCCTCGGCTTTATCGCAAGTGATTTTGTTTTTTTGACGCTGGAAGGGGGCTTGCTCAAAGCCCTGTTGACTAAACCATTGCTTAAATGTAGGATGCTTGTTGGCCGATGCGACAGGCAGTTTAGACAACATTGAAATTCTCCAGGAGTAGCATAAGCCCGGATTTCCCCAGATGAAGTTGTGCAAAGGAAAAAACAGCAGCTTATGCCAACTTGTAGGCGATTTGTTCTTCGAGAATGTCTTTGACGGTAAAAGGAATAATGCTCTTGCCTGTCCTTTTGAAAAAGGCCTGTATCTCGTTCATCGCATCGCCAGAGTAATCGAATGAGACGAAGAACCCTTTTGTGCGGTCTTCACGCATCATCACCGCCTCGAAGGAATCGATATCCGGCCTGCCGACCTTGTCTTTCTGCTTGACCTGAATGGGATACCAGACATCCATAAAGTCCAGCTCACCGGCTTTCTTCTTCGGCGTAGCAGAGACAGGATAAATACGCCCATCGATACCCATATCGCCGACCTGCGCCTTATTTGGAATACCACCCAGCGCGATAACCGCCCAGTTCTCAAATTCAAATGGCGGAATCTTGCGAAGCTGCTTTTCGCTCCACGGCAAATCACGCACAACAAACCCGCGTCCAACCCGCCAGAGTTTTTCATCTTCTTTTATGTGGCACACGTCCCGCAAACGCTTGGCCATCACACGGCACGCCGTCGGCGAAACATCAATACCTATCCACTGCCTGCCGAGATTTTCAGCAGCAACCAGCGCCGTTCCGCACCCGCAAAACGCATCAAGAACAATATCGTTTTCATTGCTGCTTGCTTTGATTATACGGTCAAGCAACGCCAATGGCTTTTGTGTTGGATAGCCAAGACGTTCCGCAGCCTGTGCTTGTATTGGCGGAATATCAGCCCAAATACTGTCAACAGGATTCCCTTTCTGTTCATCTAAATATCGTTTCAACGCTGGAACAGTATCGGGTTTGGTTTGAATAATAATTCCCCTCTCGTATGCCTCCTGCATACGTTCTTTTGTCCATCGCCAGACTCGCTTAACGCCAAGAAATTCGTAAGTCAGATTAGGCCTGTTCTTGTTAGGATTGGTTAAGTCCGCCAATCGATAACAGCGTCCGGTTTCAGGTTCAACATATTTATAAAAGGCTTTGATATAATCTTCATTGTGTGGCAGATACTGGCGATTGAACGTATATTCTTTGGTCTTTGTGTAGTAAAAAATTGTGTCGTGATCGTTTGGAAAAGATCGGAAAGCTAATCCTTTGGCATTAGTTCGACGCCATATTATTTCCGTTTGAAAGCTGTTTTCACTAAATATCTGGTCGAGCATTATTTTGACGTAGTGCGAAGCGTGCCAGTCGCAATGGTAATAGAACGAGCCGGTTTTCTTTAGAACTCGATGCAGTTCAACGCATCGCGGCCGCATAAATTCGATATAGGCCTGCGTTGATGCGTGCCGGTCTTTGAAGGAGCGTTTTTCCTTTGTCTCACCCCAGAAGACCTCGTAGTTTCGGTTGGAATTAAAAGGCGGGTCGATATAAATCAGGTCAACGCACCCATCGGGCAGCTTTTTCAATTGTTCAAGGTTGTCGCCGCAATAAATTACACGCGTATCGATCAACGCTGACGGTTTACTGATTTTGGTAACTTTCTTAGAACCGGATGCAGATTTCTTTACCATAAGGCATTAGTATAAGCCCTATTTGATAATTTGCAAGCATCCCGCTTCTAAAAAAAGAAAGGTGGTAAGAATAAGTTAATCATCACAACCTATGGTTGATTACCCTTTCCTTGTATG
>CAJVYN010000182.1 GCA_913009355.1 uncultured bacterium
GCAGAATACCGTTTAGGAAAGATAGAATCGGTGTGGATTTTTCGCACAAACCGGGCGTTAAGTACGTCATTGAAAATTACAGGCCTTATGTAAGTAACGTTTTTGGGACATACGCAGGGCGTAAATCCGTATCTGTGTGCCAGCCGGTGTTTAGAAACAATGAGTTTATAGGCATAGTACGGGTCGTGATATTTTTAGATACAATCCAGGATTTGCTAAGCCACATCAAGGCAGGCCAAAAGGGTTATGCCCAGATTATAGATGATGAGGGAATAGTTGTAGTTCACCCTGAAGCGGGGTTTGTAGGCAAAGATATGATAGCGACAAGGAAAGAGATTTTACCGGATTATGATTGGTCCGAGCTTGAAAACATTATTGCCAAAATGACCAAGGGCCAAGGGGGCGTTGGCAGTTACCACTCGGTATGGCGGCAGGATACAAAGCTGCAGCTGACCAGGAAATTAATCGCTTTTGCCCCGATTAGAATTGGAAATAAGTTATGGTCGGTAGGTGTATCGATGGACTATGACGAAATTTCAGCGCCCATTAGAAGTCATGCCAGAAATATTTTCGTAGGGGCCGAATTACTGATACTGGTCTTTGTTGGAACCGGTATTGGATTTTTTAAGCTTTACAAGAAAAAAGTCCTGCTGGAAGCGCAGGCGAAATCAGCAGAGCGACTGAAATCAATAAATCAGCAGCTGCAATCAGAAATAGCCGAGCGCAAGCAAGCTCAGGAAGAACTCGCACGAAAGCAAAAAAATCTGGAGGTACTGTTTGATGTAGCACCTGTTGGTATGCTGTTAGTCGATGAGAATATAATAGTCGGGCGTGCCAATGATGTTATCAGGCAAATGGTTCGCAGAGAGTATTCGCAAATTGTCAATCAGCGGGGCGGCGGCGCTCTGGGTTGTATCAACAGCACTTACAATGAAAAGGGCTGTGGATACAGCCCTGCTTGTGCGGGGTGTACGTTCCGCAAGACCGTTGAAAGTGTATTAGATTCAGATCAATCTGTGCACGGCGTTGAAATGCAGATTACGCTTAAAGTTAACGGCGAAGAAATTACGCCCTGGATTCGTATAAGTGCCGAGCCGTTAATGATAGATAACTGCAGGCATGTAGTTATTGCCGTTGATGACATCACCGACCGCAAGCGGACAGAGGAAGCGGTAGTACATGAACAGAATCTGCTGCGTTCCCTTATGAATAATATCCCTGACAGTATTTATTTTAAGGATACTGAAAGCCGCTTTGTTAGGGTTAATAAAGGCCTTGCCGATTGGCATGGAGTAAGCGACCCCGCAGAAGTGGTTGGCAAGACGGATTTTGACTTCTTCACAGAGCAACACGCCCGAAAGTCCTACGCTGATGAGCAAAGAATACTGGAAACCGGCCAGCCTTTGGTAGGCATAGAAGAAAAGGAAACCTGGGCTGACGGTCGAGTAACATGGGTTTCGACAACTAAGATGCCTCTGCGTGATGAGGATGGGCGAATCATCGGTACTTTCGGAATCTCCAGAGATATTACTGAACGCAATCTGGTAAAGCAAAAACTGGAGCAGACTGTTTTGGAATTGAAACGCTCCAATGATGATTTGCAGCAGTTCGCCTCTGTTGCTTCGCACGATCTGCAGGAGCCGCTGCGAATGATAACAAGCTACCTGCAGCTACTGGACAAACGCTATAGGGGTAAGCTCGATGCGGATGCTGACGAGTTCATCAGCTTTGCTGTGGATGGCGCTAAACGTATGCAGGGCCTTATCAGTGACCTGCTGGCGTATTCACGCGTAGGTACTCGCGGCAAACCATTTGAATCGTGTGATTGTGAGTCCATCATTACAAAAGCGATAAGAGACCTGGACAGAATAATTGAGGAAAACAATGCCGTGGTAACACATGACCCTCTGCCAACGATAATGGCAGATACCACGCAACTTGAGCAGGTATTTCGCAATCTTATCAGTAATGCCATTAAATACCGCCGTAAAGACCAAGCTCCTAATATTCATATCTCTGCTGAACAGAAGGATAACGAATGGTTATTCTCCGTGCGGGACAATGGCATTGGGATAGAGCCGGAATTCTCCGGACGCATTTTCGCAATATTTCAGCAATTACACGGCAGAGACGAATATGAAGGCAGCGGTATTGGTTTGGCGATTTGCAAGAGGGTTGTGGAACGGCACGGCGGACGCATCTGGGTGGAGTCAGAGCCGGGCGAAGGAAGCACGTTCTTTTTCACATTTCCAAAGCAAGAAAGGGAAGTTAAAGATACTAAACTCGAAGAAGTCAGTGCTGTTAGTTGAAGATGACCTGATTATGTCCCGGAAGAGATTCAATCTAATAATAATTTATATTTGCATCCTGGTTAATCTTTTTGGCCAGGGTTATGTAAGAGCAGAAGACGAAAAAGTGGAAGAAAGCCGGTTCCTTTCAAGGTACAGAGAGAATTTAATATTTAAGAGGGAAATTATAATCGGCGGCTCTTATTCAGATGAAAAAAATGAAATGGCAGGTAAAAACTCTATCGGCTTTGAAGTCCTGAAAAAATTCTCGAACAAAAAAGGAGACTGGGCAAGCTTTCTTCTTCAAATGAGATTTGTACGCTATGACCGACAATCAATGTTAATGAACAAAACTAAAATGCAGCCGGCCCATATAGATGGAGCGCACGACTGGGAACTGGAGCTTCACGATGTGTATTTCAAGTACTCCGGCCCGTTTAAGGGTAGGCTCAATTTTAGAATCGGACATTTTGATGTGCCGTACGGGCTGGAACAAAATGTCGATACCCATTCAACTCTTGTTCAACTTATGTCAATGCGAAACATAGGATTCAAAAAAGACTGGGGAATATCAGCAGGCGGACAGCTTCTGGAAATGGACTATGAGTTTGCATTCACCAGGGGAACCGGAGCCGAATACATCGAACGCGGAGAAAATTATCTTATAAGCGGACGAGTCGGTACACCGGCAGATAGAAATTTCTGTATTGGTATATCGGGACTCTACGGACAGGTCATTGATGCTATGGCGGTTATGCGAGGAAAGAAAATGGGGATGCCGGCTACGTGGTTCGGTAGTACGACTAAGCTGGCAGATGACATAATAAGACGCTGGCGGGTTGGTTTGGACAGTATCTATTTGTTTGGCCCATATACTTTCAAGGGCGAAGTCTCTTATGGCGAAGATGTGAATCAGGAAATTATAAATGCTGTTTTTGAGACAGACTACTTGTTTCCTGGAATGGATGGTCGGCTGGAGGCGATAGCCCAGGTTCAGGCCGCATATCAGGATATCACCGCATCGGGCAGCAATAATGACACCTTCCTGACGCTGGGCTTAAACTACAGGCTTTCTCGTGAGGTAACGGTCCAAACTATGTACAGACACGACCTTCAACGGCTCAAGGATACCGAAAATGACAACGTAATCGGCCTTCAGCTTTACTGTTATTTTTAGATATATTGCTATTTGCGAAAAAACATAAATGAAAGGTATGAACGATGAAATGTAAAAAAGATTTCGACCTGGCAGCTATTTTAGTCTTTTTGTTGCTTTCGTTTGTTTTTTCCACGCCATCTGAGGCGGCGCTGTGCGTCTTTCGTAATCCGGACAGAGATGTTTATGAAATGTTTCCGCAGGCCACCGGCTATCGGTCGGTAATTAAAAAGCTTGACCGAAAGGCACAAAAACAAATAGAGAAATTTTTGGGCCAGCGTCTCGATTATGACGAAGGCGGAGAACATACATTTTATCTTGTTTTGAAAGACGAAGATGTAATAGGGGTTATTCGTCCCCATGCTGAGCGCGGCAAACACGGAATTGTCGAGATGGTCTGGGCTTTCACGCTCGACGGCAGGATAAAAGATTTCAAGATCCAGCGTTCGCGGGAAAGAGGCACTGCTCTGGTAAGATCTGAAGAGTTTCGCAGACAATTTAGAGCCAAGACGCTGAAGTCCGCTTTTACGGAGAAAAAGTCCAGGAAAATCAATACCGCTCTTTTTACCCCCCCGAAGAAAGCAGAAAAGGTTTCCTCTCTAATCGCTTACAGTGCAAAGAAAAACCTGTTTTTGTACAAACTTTTCTTCCCTGAATACAACAAACAGATAGTGGATGCTTCAAAGAGTAAAGGCAAGAAGGATTCAGAGAAAGAGAATATAGAAAAGGATAAAAAGAAATGAAGATAACCATCGGTAAAAAACTATCAATAGGCGCCATCACAGGTTTGTCTCTGATGGTCATATTGTCAATAGTTGCCTATTCATCCTTATCAAAAATTAGCAGTACCAGCGATATGGTAGTGTCTTTATTCTCGAAGGCAGAGAAGATTGACCGGTTGGAATTTACTTTGGCTGAAGCACTGAAGATAAATGATTTCTTTATAAGTGGTGACCTGGAAAAGCGAAACTCTTTTGAATTATCGGCTATGGCGGCGGATAAGGCAATAGAAGGCGTAGAAGAAATAGAGCTGGATTCAGAAGAAGAAGCAATTTTCGGCAGAGTGAAAGAGGAATTTAACCAGCTTAGAGAAAAATCGCAGGTGATATTTGAGACCGTCGAAGCATCTGGGAAAGGTTTCCTTAGTCCGGGCATAAACAAATTGGTGGATGAGGTGGATGCCATAGCCCTTTCTCTTGTCGAAGATAGCGAGTATCTCCAGGAACTGTTAGATGAAAAACTGGCTGGTGCGATACAGAAAGGTAAGCAGGCAAAGCAGACGGGAATCAGAACGACCAGAGCCATTTCAATAGCAGGTATTCTTTTCGCTATTGTGGGTTCATTTGTGTTGACCCGAAACATCACCAGGCCGATTCGGGCCTTAATTTCTGCCACCGGGATTATTACCGAAGGCGACCTTGACAAGAGAGTGAATGTAAAATCTTCCGACGAAATCGGCCAGCTTGCCGATGCCTTTAATTCAATATATCGGAGACTAGCCGCGTAGG
>CAJVYN010000183.1 GCA_913009355.1 uncultured bacterium
GGGGCGGTAAGTGTTTCGGCAGGACAGCAAAAGGCAAAGATAGATTTCAGTCTGGCCCTGGGCGGCAGCATAAGTGGAACGGTAACAGAACCCAACGGCGCAGCCCAAGCGAATATACGGGTTAACTGCTGGGCCAATAACGGTTACGGCACCGGTGGCCGGACCAATGCTAACGGCCTCTATGAGTACAGTGGGCTGCCGGTGGGCTTTGTCTATAACGTTACCGCATATCCACCAGCCGACAGTAACTATATGATTACAAAAATTGATGTCCCTGTTTTTGAGCCGAATGACTATACAGATTGCAATATAGTTTTTATTGAAGGTGGTTTTACGGTTTCAGGCAGAGTTACCGACAAGCAAACTTCGCTGCCGCTTGCTGACATTAGGGTGGGCTGCTGGCACGATGATGCCGATTTTTGGGTCTCGACCCGCACAGATGCAAATGGAATATATGCCCTGACTAATCTTCCGCCCGGCGAGGTTGAAATTAGAGCTGAGCCAACGTCATATTATGCGCGTATCGGAGCTGAATTTGAGTTGACCGAAGATGTCAACGGCCTGGATTTCGCTCTGCCGCCGGAAGCAACACTGTCCGGCAAAGTACTCGATGACCAGACAGCTCAGCCACTGGCTGGTATTGAGGTAACTTATTGGAGCAGCAGGTACGCCGTCTGGCAGAATGACCACACCGATGCAGATGGACTATTTACCTTTACGAATCTTCCGCCGGGCATAGCTGAAATAAAAGCAAGGCCGGATGTCGATACCGGCTATGCCTGGTCACTGCCCTGGGGGGCCAACTGGATATACCTGGCTGAAGGCGAGCATTGCTCCAGCCGTATTATTACGCTGCAGAAAGGCGCTCCGGTCAGCGGATATATAAAAGAGGCCAACGGCAGCCCACTTAGCAGTATCGAATACGATTGGGATGGGAAGATGTGTGAAGGATGGGCAGAGGCCGATATGAATGGGCATTATGAGATAAGGCTGCCGTTCGGCACATACACTATCGACCTGGATGAAGATGAATACGGAGCGTTGCCTCTGAAAGTTACAATAACCGACATAAACCAGCCGGTCAGTGTCAATGATATAACGGCCTATTCCGAGCAGACTGGCGGTCAAATCTCCGGCGACGTTAATAATCCGGGCGGGTACGCCAAAACCGGCGAATTCGCCGTCATAGTTTTTGAGACAGGAATCGTAATTGATACCAATACCTGGTACACTATCTCGCCGGTCAGGATGACCGGAATGGAGAACGCAGGCCCATTTGCTATTACCGCATTGCCGCCGGACGCTAACTACGATGTTTATCTCATAGTAACAAGCCAAAACCCGGACGAGATAGAGTCTATCACTCTGTGGGATTATCAGCTCGACGTTGCAGTCGGTGTCAATGATGTTAATCTGAGTTACAATTCAGAAGGCAGCACGGTCACCGGCGGCGTAACAAATACTGACGGCCTTCCTGTCATAGGCGCTATCGTAATGCTTAACGACCCGTGTACCGGTGCATTTACAGGTTTTGCGGATGTAAATGAGAATGGCGGATATGTTATTTACAATGTTCCAGCGGGAACATACACCACTACCGCCGTCCACAGCAAATACCTTAATTCATCGACAACAGTGCAGGTCGTTGACGGTGTGCCTGCCGATGTGAATGCCATTGTTATGCCTTTTGCCGGTGAAAAGGAAGGGCCGAATCTAAACGGCGATGGAATTGTGAATATGCACGACTTTGCAATATTTGCCAGCCAATGGATTCAGGCCGGTTTATTGGAAGCTGACTTCAATCAAGACAGCAACGTGAACTTTCTTGATTGGGCTCGACTTGCTGAAAACTGGCTCTGGCAGCCAGTTTGGTATCACGAATAGCTGTATGCTGTATGAGTTTTTAACCGCTATCGAGTGAAGAGACTTCAGAAAACCTGGGACCTAAACATTCAGGTTCATATCTCGGGTTACTCTGTAGCCCTTTTCAGCGGCCAAAGGTCAAGAACCGTGCGGGCGCGCTTTAAATATTTTTCAATCTTCGCAACGACTTCAGGATTCTTGTCAGCAATATCGTTCTCTTCGCCGATATCGTTCTTCAGGTTGTAAAGCTCTATTGGGCCGGCAGGGCTATGACGCACAGCCTTGTAGTCTCCCATTCGAACCGCCTGCTCAGATGCTCTGCTTCCATGAAATTCCCAGTACATAAAATCATGCTTTCGCTGCTTGTTCCTGTTGCCTAACAAAGTGGGCAGGAATGAAATACCATCGATGTTTGGGGGCGATTTAGCGCCGGCAATTTCTGTTGCTGTGGGTAGAAAGTCCCAGAAAGCTGCGATATGATTACTTACGCTGCCAGCCTTGATTTTCCCTGGCCAACGGGCAATCATCGGAACACGAATACCGCCTTCGTACAGGTCGCGTTTGTAGCCTTTCAGTGGGCCGTTACTACCGAAAAAGTCAGGGTCGTTGCCACCTTCCTTGTGCGGACCGTTATCGCTGCTAAACATTACAAGTGTGTCCTCATCAAGACCTAATTGCTTCAGTAAAGCCAGGAGTTTGCCAATATCTCTGTCCATCCGCGAAACCATCGCTGCGTAGGCGGCGAGCGGCGTTTTCTGGCCGCGATAATGACTGTCCGGGTACGGCTGCTCCGGGAATTTGCCCTTATACTGCTCCATAGAATCGGCCGGCACTTCCAGCGAAGCGTGCGGAATTGTATAAGCTAAGTACAGGAAAAACGGCTTTTGTCTGTTGCGTTTAACGAAGTCCATGGCTTCTTCGCTAAACAGGTCGTGAGAATACTGCACGCGCTTCGTAGCTGTTTCGCCGTTGTAAGTGGACGACGACCTTTCCACCTCGTTGTCGAGATGGACCCTGCTGTTGTTGCGCCAAAGATAAGATGGATAGTAGTTGTGTGCACGAAGCTGGTTCAGATAGCCATAGAAGTAGTCGAAGCCCTGTTTGTTTGGAGCGCCTGAAGAGCGGGCCTCGCCCAGACCCCATTTGCCGACACAAGCGGTTCTGTATCCGGCTTTTTTCAGCAGCTCGGCGACGGTAACAGTACCGGGCGGTAATCGGGTTGCGGGGCCGGCCCGTCTATTGCCGCGGATGTGAGTATGGCCGGTATGCTCGCCGGTCATCAGAGAGTTGCGCGACGGGGCGCATACGGTCGAGCCGGCGTAAAAGTCAGTAAAACGCATTCCCTCCGCCGCCATTTTATCCAGATTCGGCGTCTGAATCTTCGTCTGTCCGTAACAGCCTAAATCACCGTAGCCCAAATCATCAGCCAGAATGAAAATGATATTGGGCTTGCGGGCAGACTTCTGCCCACCAAACACAAGCTGCGGCATCATAATCGAACCGGCGGCCAGGCCAACGGTTTTTAGAAAATTACGCCTGTTCATAAAATCTTCTTTTCGATTATCTAACGGAAAACTTGTATATGGTCAGCTGCGTATATTTTTCACCCGGCTTTAGAACCACTGACGGAAAAGCCGGCTTGTTGGGCGAATCCGGAAAATGCTGTGTTTCGAGACAGAAACCATTGTATTTGTTATAGACGGCGCCTTTACCCTTGTTGGAGCCGTCTAAAAAGCCTCCCGTATAAAGCTGAACGCCCGGCTGGGTAGTAAAAGCCTCCAGTACCCGGCCCGTCTTCGGTTCATAGACAGAAGCTGCCAGGGTTAGCGAGCCGTCAAGGTTGTTGATAACATAATTGTGGTCGTAACCTCCTTTGACTTGTTCTATCCGAGAGCCAATAGCCATTGGTTTAGTGAAATCCAGAGGCGTACCTTTGACGGACTTTATTTCACCGGTTGGTATCAGTTCATCATCGGCCAACGTGTAACGGTCGGCGTTGAGCATAAGCTCATGTCCCAAAATACTGCCGGAGTCATGGCCGGCAAGGTTGAAATAGCTGTGATTTGTAAGATTGACAATGGTGGGTTTGTCGGTCTCGGCTTCGTAGCCAATTTTCAGTTCATTATCGTTAGTCAGCGTGTAGGTAACTATACAGGAAAGATTGCCGGGATAGCCTTCTTCGCCGTCGCCGCTTCGGTAGCTTAACTCAACACCTACTGCTTGCTCTGTTTTTAGCTCCTTTGCGTTCCATACCACCTTGTCGAACCCTTTGATACCGCCGTGTAAATGGTTTCGGCCGTTATTTGTCGCCAGCGTGTATTCGGTACCGTCGATGGTGAATTTGCCTTTGGCGATGCGATTTGCATATCGGCCTATAATCGCACCAAAATAGGGATGGCCCTTGATATATTCATCAAGACTGTCGAATCCTAATACAATATCAGCAAAATTACCATTACGGTCGGGCGCCTGAAGTTTTGTTACAATGCCGCCGTAGGTCATTATCTCTGCCTTTAAACCGTTGGCATTAGTCAGTGTGTACAAATCAACTGCTTTGCCGTCGGGAGTCGTGCCAAAAGCTTCTTTGTTAATACTCATCTTTGTCGCCTCCTTTGCTGTGGGTGATTCACTATTGCAACCATACGAACACAGTACCATTATGACTAAAAAAATGCTTGTCCGGATATGTTTCTTTGTCATTTTCCGTTCTCCTTTTTGAATGTCATCTTGATTTATTGATTTAGCAAAAGTATTTACCGTAAGGCATGCTGCGCATTACCAGAATATAGCATAAAGAGCCAGGGTGGCTACTATTACCGCTGCGCCAAGCCACACGACTGATGGGGCTGGCTTCATATCAAAACCTTCCTTTACCGGCATAACTTTCGGCTCCTTGAGCGGCTTGACAGCCGTGATGATTGCCATTACCAAAACCAATATCCCCAATGTAATTTCCATCCTATTGAGAGATCGGAAGAGCACACGTCTGAACTCCAGTCACATTCCTTTATCTCGTATGCCGTCTTCTGCTTGAAAAAAAAAATAATAATAAAAAACACTA
>CAJVYN010000184.1 GCA_913009355.1 uncultured bacterium
AGTACTTCGTAAAATTCACCTCATTTTTTTTATTTTTTTTTATGTTTGTTTTTTTTTTTTCAAGCAGAAGACGGCATACGAGATAAAGGAATGTGACTGGAGTTCAGACGTGTGCTCTTCCGATCTAAAGAGTCAGCGGAACTTTTCAAGATTCTATCAGCGGATAAGAGGATAGAGATAATTGAACTCTTGAAGGGCAGCGATATGAACGTAAATACTCTTGCTGATAGTTTAGGGGTAACTCAGTCTGCTGTATCGCAGCATTTGCGTATTTTAAGGTCGGCCGGGCTTGTAAAAGATGAACGAAAAGGTTACTGGATTCATTATTCCTTGAATCGTGAGGCGCTGGAGAAATGCCGGCAGCGATTAAATAGAATATGCACCTGTGGCTGCCTGCGAAAAGCCAGGAAATGCAGGAAAAAATAACGAAGGCGAGTTTTATATTTTTTTCATAAGTATTTAAGTAAATGAACATAAACTTATATTGTTAAAAGAGAAAGGAGGTGATTTAAATGGCTGACAAGAAAAACACTTGTGGCTGCGGATGTACTCTGTCGAAGCAGAATAGCGTCAAAGCCACTAAAGAGGAGAAAAAGGCTAAGAAGTCCAAGTAGAGTATGTTTCTGATGAGCACCCAAGATTATTTCATTTGAAGAATAACTCTGATTGAGGAAAGGAGATTAGATATTATGGAACGTAAAAAGAAAATTCTCTACGTTCAAACCAGCGGCGTTGAAACGCCGGAGCGAACATACGCACCTTTCATTCTTGGTGTTACCGCCATTGCGATGGGAATGGATGCCTGCATTTTCTTTGGAATAAAGGGATGCACCATCGTACAACGGGGCGAAGCTGACAAGGTCAAGTTGCCCCAGCCTTTTGGGCTATTGAAAACGGCAATTGAGCAGGCAACGAAAGCAGGCGTCTCTTTTCTCGTATGTGAGGAGAGTGCGCGGATGCTTGGTATCGATCTGGAGAAGGGTTTAATTAATGGTGTCAAAATAGTCGGCGCTGCGACTCTGAATACACTCGTTATGGAGTCCGATGCCGTCATGTACTTTTGAAAACAGGCTGGTGTTTTGAGGGAAAGCCCCTCCTATCGCAATAAAAGGATATGGAGAGCTTTCCCTACAGTTAAGAATTTGGAGGCTTTATTTTGAATAGTATCTATGTAGATCATGCAGCCACGACTCCAATGGACCCGCGTGTCCTGGATGCGATGAGGCCTTTTTTTATGTTTCGCTTTGGCAACCCTTCCAGTACCCATAGGGTGGGCATCACCGCGAGGGAAGCCATCGAAAAGGCCAGGTCGCAGCTCGCAGCCCTGATAAATGCAGCACCTGAAGAAGTATATTTCACCTCTGGAGGAACGGAGGCTGATAACCTAGCGTTGAAGGGGTATGTCTTTGCAAATTGTGCCAAAGGAAGGCACATCATTGTCTCCTCTATTGAGCATCATGCTGTGCTTCATTCAGCAGAGACCTTGCGCAAGTTCGGTTTTGAGGTGTCTATCCTTCCCGTTGATGGCCTTGGGCGTGTTAATCCTCAGGATGTCAACAGAGTGGTGCGAAAAGATACAATTCTTATCTCGGTCATGCACGCAAACAATGAAGTCGGCACAGTTCAGGATATAGCCGAGGTCGGTCGCATAGCCAAGGAAGCCGGAGTTATCTTGCATACCGATGCAGTGCAGACGGTAGGGTCGATTCCTGTCGCTGTTAACGAGCTTGGAGTAGATATGTTAAGCCTTTCGGCACATAAGTTCTATGGTCCTAAAGGGGTGGGTGCCCTCTATGTCCGGGAAGGAGTAAGAATCATTCCCTCGTTAGATGGCGGAGTCCAAGAGCGTGGACTTAGAGCGGGGACGGAGAATGTGCCAGCTATAGTTGGGATGGGCGCAGCGGCTCAAATAGCCCAGACGGAAATGGCATTGCGTTCTACGCATATCAGCAAACTTAGAGACCTTCTGACCGAGACTATTCTACAGCTTGATTCAGGTATTACGCTTAATGGACATCGGCATGAACGACTCCCGGGTAACGTAAGTGTATGTCTTGGAAAAATACGTTCTCATGAAAGTTTGCGAGCGTTGAACTCGAAAGGCATTTGTGCGTCGAGCGGATCAGCATGTACTTCTCATGCGCTAAAACCGTCTCATGTACTGACTGCAATGGGTATTCCTTCAGAAGAAGCTATGACAGTGCTTCGCTTGACTTTTGGTAAAGACAATACAGAAACAGAGGTCCAGCGTATTGTAGAGGAATTGTGTAACATAATGAAATTTACGTCTATACCATTTCAATATGTCTCCACTGCAAAAGACGATAGCAAGCCGATACAGAGTGAAGAGAAAAAGATAATAAGTGTGGATGCGAGAGGTTTGTACTGTCCCATGCCGGTTCTGAAAACGAGGGAAATATTCGATTCAATGAACATAGGAGATACACTGCAAGTTATAGCAGATGATCCGGCTGCTGAATCTGATCTCCAAAATTGGGCCAGGTTTACCGGGCAGAAAGTCATTAGTGTACAAAGGCGAGGCTCGGAAATTTGTTTTTCTATAGAGAAAGTTAGGGTCATTTCATGAGAAAATGCAATAGTCAGTTTTATCCTGCTATTGTGCTTCTGGCTGTGCGAGCTACTGGTCAGATAGGTGTAGTAAAGGATAGAGGTCCTCTCATCTTTAGAAAGAATGGGATTCAGTATGTTTCACCGAAAGGAGGTGATTTAAATGTGTAGCGGCGGTGGATGTGGCTGCGAAGTCAAGGTAATTGAGCTTGAAGACGGCTATCGAGTTCAAATTACCGGCGGCAATGTAAAAGATGTACTTAAGCCGGAGAATCTAAAAAAGTGTATCGAAGCTTGCTGTTCCGGCAAGGACGTATGTTGTCGCTAAGTTGCTTTGGGTCTGGGCAGCCTTGTGGCTGCCCAGACAACTAAACAGGGGGGAACGATAACACCGGGGCGGCAAACAGATTGGCTATTGCTCTGTTGAAAACTTGTCATTTCGACCGTAGTGAGCGAAGCGAACAAAGTGGAGAAATCTGTTTTTTTAATAGATTTCTCGGCTTCGGCCTCTGCGAGGCCTTCGCTCGAAATGACTTTGGCGTCTGTTTTCAACAGAGCAATTGGCTGTCTGTGTGTTAACATTGTAGATTTGTTCTGTTAGTAATATTCTTGATTATATATGCGAAGAACGACAACCTCCCCGAGTAGGACTCGAACCTACGACCTAGCGGTTAACAGCCGCTCGCTCTACCAATTGAGCTATCGGGGAAATAACGTATCACGAACCCAATAAATAATTCAATAACCGATTTATTAAGCCATTATCTAAATTTCAACAGCTTTGTCAAGGGTCATCTTTTCGGGCAAGTATCCCTTCGCTTGAAAGATATTTGCTGCCCTTAATTTGAAAATGGACTTGACAAGCAGTAACAGGATGTATACAATACAAGACACGTATGAATCTGCTCACGGTTTGCTGCTGGGTGTATAATGCTGGGCAAGCAACATACTCAGAGCCACAAAGGTTTGAACGGCTGCCATAATCATAATAGCAATTAGGAAGGGAAGGGTTATGAAAATTTTTAATAGGGCTATGTGCAAATGGAGAGGGTGTTTTGTTGGTATTTTATTGATTTCAATCGTTCTGCTGATACCCCCTGCCGAATCTTCTGCTGCCACTATAAACATTGATGCCGGCAAGACCACCGGTATAAATCCGCTTATTTACGGCAATAACATGGAGGTCTCTTCTGATACCGGCAATGGCGCCTGGGACCCCACCAGCTATCAATCCGTTCCCGCGGTGGTTGATTTTGCCAAGGATGCGGGTATTACCATTTTAAGGTTTCCGGGAGGAAATTTTGCCAAGGAGTATCACTGGCTCGATGGTATTGGTCCTTATACAAACAGGCCAGACTCAATATATGGTGGACGTGGATGGAATAACTGGACAGATGCCTGGGATATAAGTGATAACAAATACGGCACAGATGAGCATATGGCATTTTCCGGGGATGCCGGTGCCAAAGTTATGATAACCGTGAATATTAATGGCCATTGGTTAGACACTTTGAAAACAAACTGGGATGTCTGCACTAAGGAGGAAGCCGCAGCCTGGGTAGCATATTTAAACGGTGATGTCGGCGATACTAATGACATCGGGGATGGTATTGAATGGAAAACCGTGGGTTATTGGGCTACCTTGCGGGGCGACCCGAATTACGCTAACCATCCTGCACCTTATAATATCCAGTATTGGGAGATAGGCAACGAAATTTATAATTACCACGACCCAACTTCATACAGCGTAGTTTTCAAGGACTTTGTCGCTGCTATGAAACAGGTTGACCCCGATATAAAAGTAGGTGCGGTATTGGATGGAAGATATGCCTGGTTTAAATCTGTCATTGGACTTACTGGAAACGAGGCAGATTTTTTTATCTACCATTCCTACAATCCTATGTCTGAAGACAATGACGTCTCCGGCTATAATATAGACAATTTCTTCAGAGCTGTCTTAGCTGTGCCGTCTAAGGCGCAGAGCATGTATACCACTCTGCGCAATATAATTGAGATTACCCCTGCCACAGCCCCCAGAGCTCAGGATATTGAACTGCTCATCACCGAGTGGAATGTAGCACTTCAGGGTAATGCAAATAATGAGTACTACCAATATACTCTGGGCGGAGCGCTTCAAAATGCCGAGATGCTGAATATTCTTATGGTTGCGGACAATAAGAAGATCGGAAGAGCGTCGTGTAGGGAAAGAGTGTAGATCTCGGTGGTCGC
>CAJVYN010000185.1 GCA_913009355.1 uncultured bacterium
GGCTGAATCTGAGGTCGTTACAATATACCACATAGATGAATCTGCTAAAGCTGAAGTGTTTGCTGAATCTGATAATCTTTATGCAGGTTTCCCAATAAAGGTAGATGTCATAAACCGTGAAGATGAAATAATCACTAAACAGCCGGCTTCAACCTTCGATTTTACCACAAGGCTGAAACGAAAAGTCTCAGCAATGAATCTGAAACCTTTGTTAAAGACTGCCGTTGCAGCAGCGGCAGTTATATTGATAGGGGTTGCTCTACTGCTCAATACGCCAACCGCTGGAGCAGTTACCATAGACAAGATTTACAAGGCCATTGAAAAAGTCAAAAACATCTATATCGCAAGTTTTGCCCCGGATAAGAAAGAACCGATACAGGAGAAATGGATATCACACACATTAAATATTTATATGACCAAAACAAGAGAAGAGTTGGTTTTATGGGATATTCCAAATGGGGCGAGAAAGAGTAAACAGTTGGATACGGCTGTAATTGGAACAACTCCATTGACGGATGATATGATAGCCGGTATCGAGAGAAAAATGAGCGGTTCTTTGGGCTTAATGCCATTTTATGATATATCTGAAATTCCTCAGGATGCCCAATGGAGCCGTATAACTGACGATGGATTAGGAGTTGCCGCCGATGGTTTTGAAGTATATGATTTGATATGGACTGAAAAAAGGTACGGTGGTTCTGACACGTTCAAGAAGTGGCGAGTTTTTGTAAACCCAGAAACAAATCTCCCTCAACGAACCGAATTTTATAGAAAGTTAGCTGATAATGAGTACATTTTAATATCGGTAAAGGTAGTTGAATATTTAACTGATAATGAAGTGGCCGCTACGGTTAAAGAGGTTGGTTTTTAGATAGTTTTCACTTTGGAATCCAAAGAGGTGAGCGATTTTTATAGCCATCATTGGTTTTCTCTACAAATAAATCATCGGCCTTTGTGCGGCTGATGTGGCCATCTGCAAATCCGACATTGACCGTCTTATTGGGATGGCGTCCATTTATAGCGTCCTGTTCCTGACCGGACCATAAGTTTCTTTCCTTGTTAATCCAAAGGCCGGGTATATAAGCAGTATCCTCTATGGTACTACTAAGGCTAACAGGAGGAGTCTCTGTTGCATGCCACCAGTTTATCATACTATAGCCGCTATCAACTATCAGTAACGTTTCACCGGCTCGTGGTATATTGGCAGCGCGCAAAGGTATTCCAATAAATTCGGCGTGGCTTCTCCTGCCAGACGAGCTTTTGCATATAAACTGGTTCACACCATAATTTCCACAAAGAATATTGTTTTGAAGCTTGGGATCTCTTGAATGTTTTGACGGACACCGAACCACCGTTTTTCCCCTGTCGGCTTTGTTAAAAAAACCTTCTATACGGTTAAACCACCACCATCCCATTCTATCGTATGCAGAGCCCCCAGCATAACCACCGTCAGGTGGGTCTGAAGGAGTGTTATCAAAGGCATGCGGTAAACTGTCATTTTCGCTTTCATACATCATCAGGCCAAGAATTAACTGCTTGATATTCGAGCTACATAGAACCGCTTTGGCATGCTGTCTGGAGCTTTGCAGGGTGGGAGCCAATATGGCCATAAGAAGTGCAATTGTTGCAATGACTACAAGCAATTCAATAAGCGTAAAACCAAATCTCCTCATAAGTTCTTATTTTAAGAAGAGTTGGGCTACAGGTCAATATCGATTAGTTGGTACAAATTAACAGAACTTAACCGCCTTTGGCGGAACCTTTTTAGACAGGGCAACAGGATTAACTCGATTTCTTTTGAATATATCCTGTTTTATCTTGTTATCCCGTCAAAAAGTGCAAATCCCCATACTATCGAGCTGCTGAGTATAAACCACTGAAGATACGAAAATGCACAAAAAGACACGAAACCTTGGCGTTTTAATCCTGTCGGCGATAAATTCTGCTAAAAAAAACTAAAAATTATCATTTTCCAATCAACATTTAGTCTGTCAATTTCGCCGTGTTATAAGTAGAAGGGTACGCTCCTCGCCGGGGAAAGAGCATACGAACTCTTAAATAGTTCATCACCCTCCTCCGAAGCCAGGTTCCGTTCGATTTGGAATCTGGCTCTTTTTTGTTATTAGAAGTTAGCCTGCTTTTCTCATTTCCCACTGATAACGCAGAGAGTTTTTTAGACGGGATTACAGGATTGTCTGGATGAGTTATTTCTTTTTGAATTTATCTTCTTTATCCTGTTATCCTGTCTCCTCTTTTTTTAGACGCAGATTTACGCAGAGAGTTTTTAGACGGGATTACAGGATTGTCTGGATGAGTTATTCCTTTTTGAATTTATCTTTTTTATCCTGTTATCCTGTCCCAAAGGAATATCTCCTGTCTCCTGACTCCTGTCTCAACTTTTTTTAATCGATATTGAAGAAGCCGCCGACCAGCCAGTAAATCACCCAGCCAATCGCAAGTAGTGCACATATAACAAGAAACGAAAAAGACTTCGCAAACGGCAAACCAATCAAAACCCCCACCCCAACAATTGCTAACCGCAACAACCCCTTTTTATACGTTGCTTTCATTTTATGCCCCTTTCTGCGGGGCGCATTAAAAGAGCACCGCCGCAATCGTGCCCGAGGGAGGTTCGGCAGAACCTATCGGGAACACAAAAGCAAACGATGCTCTCTGCAGACATACAGAAAGCACCGAGCTTTCTAAGCGTTTCCCGATGTAAATTCTGCCGATTTCCCTCGGAACGTTTAAAATCTCAGTGATTCTTATTTTATTAGCTGTTTTCTCTCAGCCGGTTATATATTACATCTGCGTCGCAACTACTGCAAATAAAAAAGATTGTGAAATTACTCAGAAAGGATACAATTTACGCATCAACGGGGAGCGGAAACAACAAGGGCGGTGCCTCGCCAGTCCCGATAAATCAGGGCGAGAGAGATGACAGGATAAAACATGCCGATCAGTTGGAACGAAATAAAACATCGCGCAATGGATTTTAGTAGAGACTGGGAAAACGAGAGCCGAGAACGTTCTGAGGCTCAATCTTTCTGGAATGCGTTTTTTAATATCTTTGGTATTACCCGCAGGCGTGTTGCAAGTTTTGAAGAGCCAGTAAAAAAATTAGACGACAATTATGGATTTATAGACTTATTCTGGAAAGGAATGCTGCTCGTAGAGCATAAGTCGAGAGGTGAAGACCTTGATAAGGCATATTCGCAAGGACTGGGTTATTTTTGTGGACTGAAAGAGCATGAGCTTCCCAAATATGTGCTGGTTTCTGATTTTGCACGGTTTAGGTTATACAATCTGGATGACAATATACACCATGAGTTTAAACTTGCCCAACTACACGATAACGTAAACCTATTTGGATTTGTAGCAGGATATACTCAAAAGAAGTACAAAGAAGAAGCACCCGTAAATATAAAAGCAGCCGAACAGATGGGTAAGCTGCACGATGAGCTTTTAGAGAGCGGGTATAGGGGGCATGAATTAGAAGTGCTTTTGATGCGTCTGCTCTTTTGCATGTTTGCAGATGATACTAGCATATTTGATAAAAACATCTTTACAGATTATATCAGGGATAAGACCAACGCCGATGGAAGCGATCTTGGTGGGCATTTGACTTCCATTTTTCAAACGGTGAATACGCCAACGCAGAGACGACAGAAAAATATCGACGAATCTCTGAATGATTTCCCGTATGTCAACGGCGGGCTCTTTGAAGAAAATCTTCGGACGGTATATTTCAATAGCAAGATGCAAGAGGTTCTTTTGGAATGCTGTGATTTTGACTGGAGCAATATATCGCCAGCAATATTCGGTTCGATGTTTCAATCGGTGATGAACCCTAAACAGAGAAGAGAGATAGGGGGCCATTACACAACGGAGAAAAACATACTGAAACTTATTGAGCCGTTGTTCTTAGATGAGCTTCGGGCAGAGTTTGAGCATATAAAAAATCTTAGAAGTGGCAGAAACAAACGGCTTAGTGATTTTCAAAAGAAACTTGCAAACTTAAAATTCTTTGACCCGGCCTGTGGCTGTGGTAACTTTCTGGTGGTTACATACCGAGAGCTTAGGCGGCTGGAAATCGATATATTAAAAGAAATTCATCGGCACCAGCAGGTAATGGGCGAAATATTGTCGCTGGTCAATGTCGAGCAGTTCTATGGGATCGAGATAGAAGAGTTTCCTGCAAGGATAGCTGAAACGGCAATGTGGCTGGTAGACCACCAGATGAACGTCGAGTAAGAGAGCTTGATTCAGTCCTTCTGGGATTTGATGACTCACCGAACAAAAAACGAATTGGAGGGAATCTATCTTTGGGCATATCGGTTGCGTTTGCCAGAACTCTTGCTTCGGTTTCCGGGAAAGAGGTCTGGGAAGTTGTAAGAGAGGAATTTTTCAGCGATGTATTGGAGGATATCACGCCGTCCATCTTTTCAAATATGATAAACGGCGGAGAGCACGCGAAGACGAATCTTGATATTCAGGAGTATATTGTTATCGGCAATAATCGCGACCCAATTCCCGTAACCGTAAGCAGGATAGTTTCTTTTTACAAAGAACTTGGAAAATATCTAATAAACGAAACAAAGAGCGAACGCTTGCCAATCGGAGATGAAGGAGGATATGCAATAGATTTTTCCGATAATTTTGAACCGATAAAGCTGCTCGGAGAACTTATTGCCAAGCTAACTTTAGAAAAATATTTATCCCTGGGAATTGATTCTGCGGCGACACAGTTTATGAAAAGCGATAATTATATATTTGAAGGCAGGGAAATGACGACG
>CAJVYN010000186.1 GCA_913009355.1 uncultured bacterium
CAACTGCCTGTCGATCAGTAAATCGCTAACCTCGCTGGCACTGACATCATAATTTATGACTTTAAAAGATTTGAATTGTTGTCATACTTGAATAGTATCGGACTTATAGAGTTTACAGAGTAAACAAAAATTAAGGAGACAGGGGGCATAATAGTACGGATAACAATGAAATATCTGTAGAATATGTGACCTTCACCAATCGAAAGGAATCGGCCTAAACCCAGGGATGGAGTGGAAAAGTTGTTAACTCCAGGTGATTTGCAAGCCAGGAGTAAGGAAGAGAGGAAGTAAGGTTAAAGAAGAGGAGGTGTAGAGTGATGAATTTGAAGTTGTTGATTCTGACGTTGTTTTTATGTGTGGTGGTAGGGGCGCCGGCGGCGCAGGCAACGGTTGTGTTTGGCTTCGACCAGGCTGACCTGCTTGGGTTAACTAAATACGGCGAGGACCCTATGGGACAGACTCTCGCGTATATAACGGCCAAACCAGATGCGGTCTATGGTTCTATGCTGGGAGATGTTGGATTTACAGGCTTGCTTTTAGACCTTACGCTTCCCGTGTCCCCAGAGATTATGATTGGCTCCGGAAGTCAGGATTTAACCGGCTACGATGAGTTTGCAATGACACTGTCCAACGATAATGATGATACCTGGGCGGTAGAGTTGTATGTAGATAACGGTGGTTCAGTTATCTACTCCAGTGAAGTCAGTCTGGTACCAGGTGCAAGCACAAGCCTTACATTGGACATTACAGGTCTGGGAGTAGTTGACTCTGTGGGATTTGTAATCAGCGCCAACCGAAATGACTTCTTTCATATTTCGGCCCAAGCAATTCCAGAGCCGGCGACGATTGCTCTGCTTGGTTTTGGTGCCCTTGGATTCATACGCAGGAGACGGTCTGTATAATAGCTTTTGAATATAGGAGGCTGAGCTGATGGGAGATACTTCGGCTGGGCCTCCTATATTAGTCTTTTGCTGAGAAAGAGAAGAGAGAATGCTTTGTTAGCCGGCCAGACGGGTCGGGATGGGTAGTGAACGGCTAAAGGTCGGCGGAACGGAGTGGTGAGGTAAGATTATCGGCCAGTGGTCTTGCTGTCCAAAGGGGCAGTAAGCGGGAAGGAACAGATAGAGATACAGGGGACATACCTTCATAGGCCAATCCGCAGCATTTGTCGGTGTTAATGAAACAATTCGGGTGATTGCACTACACTTACTGGGCAACTCTTTGAAAGTTAATTGTTCGGTCACGTTAAGAGTGCCTTTACAGGTGCCTTCAGCGATACCCTCGGATTCTTTAGAACGGCCAATGGCGGGACAATGTTTTTAGACGAGATTGGTGAACTGCCTCTGGATTTGCAGGCTAAGCTCCTGCGAGTACTGCAGGAAGGGCAAGTTACGCAACGGTAAACAGGGGATTGCGGCGCGAGGCCCGGGTGTGTCTATCGTGTTGACCGAAGATGTAGATGATGGGCGTTTTTGTGAGTCGATCTGTCGGTTGCGTGGATTTAAAGCTATAACGAGCATTAAAGAAGCAGCGGGCAGTTACAGTGAAAGTGCCGGTTTGCCGGCCAGTGTTCAGGCAGACAGACCCGGCAGAGAATAGACGCGGCGTTAGCTCGCTGTGATAAAGATATAGATTTGAAAAGTAAATATAACAGCAAGAGAAGCTAACAAACTTCTTCATCACTCTCTTTCTAATGCTGGGTTTGCCGGCCAGTGATCAGGTAGCCAGACCTGGCAGAGAATAGACGCGATGACTTTATGTCACGATAAGGATATAGGGGTCGGCCAAAGATCACTGGCCGATCTTAGGTCGGCCCTGTTTATTACTCAAACTGACCGATGGCCAGTTTGAAAAATCAAAAATCAAAGATTAAAAATCAAAATTGCGGAATCCCGACGAAGTCGGGATGGCTTTTTGATTATTTTTTATTTTACGGAACATATTATTAAATAATGAGTTATAGCAATTTTAGGCCGTAAATCGGTCAGTTTGAGTTTATTACTTAGATCGGATTAAGGGTTGCGGGGCGTCCATCCTCCTTGCTCGCAGCCCTTTTTCAATTTTTAACCATGAACTATATTTCTCATCTAATATTTCAGAACACTTGAATTTTTTGCCCTCTAAAAATTCAAGTGAGGCCCCGCCGTTTTCTTTTTGCCCGGCTTTGTGCCCTCGGCAAGGGCTGTTCTAAAAGCAAGCTTTTGCCAACCCCCAGGATAAACCTGGAGGCTAAACAACCCCGCGATAACCCCAAGGATAAACCTGGAGGCTAAACAACATCTGCCAAATTGGCACATAAACAAAGGTTCAGGGAAATTGTAACTGCTTGTTATCAATATAATTAGAGTTTTAACTTGCCTGGGCACGCTGTTTGCTATTTACTAATATGTATCTGATAACTGCTATTTGAAGGGAGCCGGCTATGAAGTTCGATAAATTTACGCTGAAAGCTCAAGAGGCGTTGGCAACCGCTCAGCAAATTGCAATGGCTAAATCACATACCGTTCTGTCACCATTACATTTGTTGAGCGCTGTCTGCGATGACGACAATGGTGTTGTGGTTATGATATTGAAAAAAATCGGAGCCAATGTTCCGCAGATTAAAAACGTGATAGAAAGTGAACTCGGACGACTGCCGCAAGGCGACAGCGGCAGCATGCTTATGCCGGAGCCGACTTTTAACAAAATAGTGCTGGATGCACAAAACAGGGCTGATGCGGCAGGCGACGAATACCTGGGGGTAGAGCATCTGTTCATTGCGCTCGCTGCGGTGCAAAGCGATGCGAAAGAGATTTTACAGCTTAACTCAATTACTGCAAAAGAGATTGAAGAGGCGTTGAAAGAAATTCGCGGCAGTGAAAAGATAACAGACCAAAGTCCGGAAGATAAATACAGGGCGCTGGAGCGTTACGGAATCGACCTTTTAGAAATGGCGCGCAAAGGAAAACTCGACCCTGTTATCGGCAGAGATGAAGAGATTCGGCGATGTATGCAGGTTCTCAATCGCAGAACGAAAAATAATCCGGTGTTAATCGGTGAGCCGGGCGTGGGCAAAACCGCAATTGCTGAAGGACTTGCCCAGCGGATAGTTGCAGGTGATGTTCCTGCGGGTTTGAAAAATAAAAGGATTATCGCTCTGGATATGGGGGCGTTGATAGCGGGGACCAAATTCAGAGGTGAATTCGAGGACCGGCTCAAGGCGGTGCTGAAAGAAGTCATCGCCGCTGAGGGACAAATAATACTTTTCATCGACGAACTGCATACCGTTGTGGGAGCCGGAAAAGCGGAAGGTTCTGTCGATGCGGGAAATCTGCTGAAACCATCGCTGGCGAGGGGTGAGCTGCGATGTATCGGTGCGACTACGATTGACGACTATCGAAAATATGTGGAAAAAGACGCTGCACTTGAAAGACGCTTCCAGCCAATTCTAATTGACCCGCCGAGCGTCGAAGAAACCATAGCTATCCTGCGAGGATTAAAGAACCGCTACGATACACATCACGGCGTTCGCATTACTGATTCGGCGCTTGTCGCGGCTGCTACTTTGTCCAATCGCTACATTGCCGACCGATGGCTGCCGGACAAGGCGATAGACTTGATGGACGAGTCGGCCTCGAAACTGAGGATTGAGAACGATTCGCTGCCTGCTGAACTCGATACTATTCGTAGAAAGATTGTTCAGCTGCAAATTGAACGCGAAGCGCTGAAAAAAGAAAGCGACGATGCCAGTAAAGAACGATTAAAAAATACTGAAAAGCAATTGTCGCAACTGCAGCAACAAGACAAGAAACTTACGGCACAGTGGGAAAGTGATAAGGGCGACATCGACCAGATAAAACAGCTGAAAGAACAAATCGAAAATGCGCAAAACCAATTCGAGAATGCTCAACGCAAAGGCGACCTGGAAACCGCTGCACGTTTGAAATACGGTACAATAGCAGAGTTGAAAAAACAGCTCGAAGAAAAAGAGACGCAACTCATCAAATCCGACAGGACTAAAATGATACAGAACGAAGTAACCGAAGAACATATTGCACAGGTTGTGTCAAAATGGACGGGGATACCGGTCGCCAGATTGCTCAGTGGAGAGCGTCAGCGACTAATGAAAATGGAAGAGGCCATCGGAAAGCGAGTGGTCGGCCAAAATGAGGCGGTTACGGCACTTTGTAATGCGGTGCGAAGAAGCAGAGCAGGATTAGGAAACCCGAACCGGCCAATCGGCTCGTTCCTCTTTCTCGGGCCAACCGGAGTCGGTAAAACAGAACTCTCAAAGGCACTTGCAGATTTCCTGTTTAACGACCCGAATGCTATGATTCGGATTGATATGAGTGAGTTTATGGAGGCACATTCCGTCGCACGGCTCATCGGATCGCCGCCAGGATACGTCGGGTACGAGGAAGGTGGACGGCTGACAGAGGCAGCTCGACGCAAGCCGTATTCGGTGATTCTGCTCGATGAGATTGAAAAGGCACATCCGGATGTTTTCAATGTGCTGCTGGGTGTTTTCGACGAGGGGCGATTAACCGACGGGCAGGGGCGAACGGCGGATTTCAAGAATACCGTTATCATTATGACCAGCAATATCGCAAGCCAGCAGATTCAGGAACTGTCACTAACGCAAGAGTCCGCCGCAGACTGGGAAATCGAAGCGCACGTCAAAGATGCGCTAAAACAGTACTTCAAGCCGGAATTCTTAAATCGCATCGACGAAATAATCGTTTTCC
>CAJVYN010000187.1 GCA_913009355.1 uncultured bacterium
CTCAGGCTTCATTTTCACAACACTTCCCACAAGGGTTGGACGAGACGCGGCAGACCCTGGCATCTGGTATTTAAAAAGGATTTCTCTGACAGAAAAGAGGCACAATACTGGGAGGATTGGCTGAAACGCCAAAAGAGCCATTCCGTAATTGAAAAGGTCATTCAAGGCGAATTTATTTGGGAAGAATAACGGGGCGGGTGGCTGTTATCCCGACGGGTCGGGACGGGGGTTCAAGTCCCTCCTCCGGAGCTAAAAAGAAGCCTCATAATGAAGAGGCTTTTTTGATTCAAGATGAAATCCTATTATCTATATATTCTCTTTTCTGAAAAGCTGTCTCGTTATTACATTGGTATTTCATATGATCCCGAACTCAGGCTTCATTTTCACAACACTTCCCACAAGGGTTGGACGAGACGCGGCAGACCCTGGCATCTGGTATTTAAAAAGGATTTCTCTGACAGAAAAGAGGCACAATACTGGGAGGATTGGCTGAAACACCAAAAGAGCCATTCCGTAATTGAAAAGGTCATTCAAGGCGAATTTATTTGGGAAGAATAACGGGGCGGGTGGCTGTTATCCCGACGGGTCGGGACGGGGGTTCAAGTCCCTCCTCCGGAGCTAATAGATAGTGCCTGAACGAAAACTCCTGAAAAATGTAACGTAAGCATCCTGCTTGCGTCCGTTTGATAGCAGAAACAAAGAATTAGTTAAATCAAATTTCACAAGCCGGAGGCTTGTGTTACGTTTTCGTTCAGCCACTATTTACGTTCTATCGATATACAGAGTTCGCCGTATGCCGAATTTGGGCGGAGCATTGCGCAGCCGCATGTCTGCTGTCAGGCGAAACCGGTATTCAATCCTTGATCCGGTTATAATGAATAGCCGTAATTTCCAGTTTATACCAAGTAAAATCACCTTCTTTTAATTTCCAAGTAACAGTTGGTCTTGTGGGAATTCTGATACCTTC
The DNA here is from genome assembly GCA_913009355.1 of uncultured bacterium. GTDB lineage: Bacteria > Planctomycetota > Phycisphaerae > Sedimentisphaerales > Anaerobacaceae > CAJVYK01. The sequence continues at coordinate 968 of CAJVYN010000187.1, forward strand.
AAATTCTTTGTAGCTATTTGGCTCTATTTGTATGAACCAGTCTTCCAGAGTTGCTCCGCCTTTACGATCATAATATCGTTTGGCTTCGAAACTGACTACTTTGTAGTTAGCATCGAACTTGAACAAACCCGAGGCGGTGATTCCACCATAGCTCATCGTGGCCTTAGCCGTTGTAGAGTCTATCTGTTCCCATTGGATGTAATCGTTCAAAGCGGCTGAGGGGAACCAAACAATTTCTGCAAGATACCTCAACATCGCTCCTTGGTCTGTTTCTTTTCCTTTGGCATCGGCAACCGTTATAAGGGAAAGTAACTTAATAAGCATGTACCCTTTTCCGTTTTCGTATTTATCTCTTCCGGCAAGATGTATTCCCGGCGCGGCTTTAACGTCCGCAATCCAGATGAACGCGGGTTTTTCCGTTTTAAACCATTCCTCGGCTTCAACGGGCATCCACTTACCATCCGGGGTAGTGCGCATTTCTCCGGTTTGTTTGAGATGAACGCTGTAAATCACTTCGTTGCCGGTTACATTGGAACGTTCGAGCCACTTTTGAACAATCGGCGGCAAACCGTTAAGCATGTCTTTTGTTACCACTTTTTTCCCGGAAGTTGCAGATGTGACAAATATTTTCAGTTCATTTTTGGACATTGTATTAAAACTCCAAGCCCCATAACCAATGACGATTCCAGCAAGGATAATCACATTGGCTATCGTGCCAAATTTAGCGTCCTGCCAATACAGAATGATGAGCACTTGCGAAAGCACAAGAGCAGGAACTGCAATCATCCACCACCAATCTTTATTTAACAAGAAAATGACTACTGCCGTGATGAATAATAATGCGGAAATTAGCCATAAGAGACCGACGGGTTTATGAATAGTTTGTGTAAGTTGATTTACTTCAGCAAGTTGAAATGCTTTCACAAAACCCATCAGATGAATGAATCCGTGAATAACAATGACGGATGCAAAAATTGCTTTTATCATAGTTATTTATTCTCCTTTCGGACAGGTATCAAATCACAGAAGTAAAAGCGGTTATCTCGCAAAACGATATCTCCTATTGTAAATGCTATCCTTTCTCGGAATATCAATCCATCGTATACAAACGAATGAAATTCTCCGTTTTCGCCACATGGGTCAATGTTGGAAGGGAGCTCACGCAAAAATTGCTTATCATAGATTCTACCGACAAATCGTTTATCAAGAACATTTGAGTCAACACAGGTAATAACTGCCTTGAATCCCAAATCTATGAATATATGGGCAAGTTCAGTCGTATCCCTTTTCCATATAGGGAAAATTCCTTTCATCCCTATTTTTGATAAGTTGTCTTCCCGATACTTCCTCAAGTCCTCTAAGAAAATGTCCCCAAAAACAACCGATAAAATACCTTGACTTTTATAGTCGATTAATTTGCCCCTTAGTTTTGTCTCATACTCATCATTGGATGCATTCTTCGTGATATAGACCTTTTCGAGTGGAAAACCTAAAGACTTTGCCTGTTGTTCAAGAAGAATACGCCGAACGCCATGCATGCTGATTCTATCGTAGCCCTCTGTTACAGTGGTCAGCAATGCTGATATTTCATAATTATAGGTTCTTTGCAGTTCGTAAAGAGCCATAGCACTATCCTTGCCGCCGCTCCATGAAAAAAGGAATCTTTCATTTATTGGCATATTCATAGGTATTCAAAGTTTTAAAGTTTACCATTTCCGATAACATCCTGCAGATAGGCGAAGCCTGTAGGGGTTTGGGCAAGCGTAAGCGAACCGCATATCCGCTTTTAGCCGAAGTCGTCTATCCGGTTTTTTCTGACCACCGAAATAGTTCGAACAGAGAACCGTGGTGGCGATTCAATAACCAGACGACAATCCAGCCGAATAAGAAGTTTGAGGACGATACCTCTACAAAGTGAGCCATTCGTATTGTATCGGGCATATATGGGTTCGGCAGCAAAAGAAGGGACCCCATCAGAACTGAGAACAACAGAGCTACTGCCAGACCAGCCTCCCACCAGTTACCTTTCATCATCCGAATTATCGGCAGTGCCAGAGCCGTCCATATCATCGCTCTTACCATCTGAAACGGAATTATCCACAAAGGCAACTGGAGGCCGGCATAGTACTCTTGAAATGCCTCGCCTGCCAGCGGCCGAAAGACAAACATGCCAAATGAGAAGTAAATAACCACATAGATAACCGCAATCAATATCAGTTTCCAGACCCATTCCATCAGGGGCATGATCAGGCGTCGATTTATTTCCTGTGATTCCTCGGCCCTTTTCATTCTTCCGTGGATCAGAACAACTAATGGCGAAAACAGCGCTGCAATGATAGCCCCTTGCATGAACAGTTTGGGAATAATCTCAGCCGGCACAACATCCACCAAATATCTGAGAAACACAACAGTCTCGATCTGAGACAAGAATGTCATCACTCCGTAGAACACGAGAAAGATCGTTAAGACCAGTCGCCATCTGTCCCATCGGGATCGTATAATCGGATAACTTAGAACGACGGTCTGAATAGCGCACACAGCCAGCAGAGCCGCCATCGCGCCCATTAGATCAGCGGTTTGTGTGGAATCCGTCAAACCGACTGCCATTGAGGCTATCGAATAAGAAACGAATAGAAGGAAAGTCAAGACAATTATCTTCAGTCCAAGCATAATTGTTGTTTTGGCGTTCATCGAATTCCTCATTGTTTTCGGCAACACAATCGGAGGGGGCTGAAAATCAGGAAAGGCACGGCTTTTTAAAGATTGCCCTGTAAAAAACCGTTTACAGCATCGAAATCAGTTCAGCCGTTTTCTGGAAGAGCTGCATGAGGCTGGATGGAAAAATTCCCATATAAAGGACTCCCAGCACGGCCAAAAGAAGGGCCAATCCCACCCCCCACGAAGCGGCCGGCAATTCGAACACCTTTCCTTCTTCAGGCTCCTGCATATACATGGCCACAACCACGCGAAGATAGTAATAAGCGGATATAACCGCATTGAGAACGCTTAAAATAACCAGCCACACAAATCCCGCTTTCAGGGCCGCACTAAACAGGTAGAATTTCCCGATAAAACCGGCCGTTGGCGGAACGCCGGCCAGCGAAAACATGAACACGGCCATTGCCAGAGCGGCAAAAGGATATTTGTACCCAATACCGCGGTAGCTCTCGATGCGCAGATTTTCAACCTTATGCGAAATTCCGAGATAGGATACCACACCGAATGCACCGAGGTTCATGAACGTGTAGGCCATTAGATAGAAAAGTACGGCCGATCGCCCCATTTCATTCCCGGCAAGAACACCCACCAAAATATAGCCGGCATGGGCGATGCTGGAGTAGGCGAGCATCCGTTTGATGTTTTGCTGGACAATCGCCACAACGTTGCCAATGGTCATTGTGAGAAGCGCCAGAACCCAGATTGCAATGGTCCATTCCCGGGTCGAGAAGGCGGCGACCGAGACAAAAAGCCGAATCAACACGGCAAAAGCGGCACCTTTGGCACCCACCGACATGAAGGAGATCGGAAGAGCGTCGTGTAGGGAAAGAGTGTAGATCTCGGTGGTCGCCGTATCATTAAAAAAAAAAATAAAAAAAACAGAGTCAACGTCACATATGAGCTGATCTCCACCGCAGCACAGGATGATGCTACAGTGAGA
>CAJVYN010000188.1 GCA_913009355.1 uncultured bacterium
GACGGGGTTTTGCCCTTTATATTTTGGAGCAGGACAGGGAGGGGGGTAGACGATAGCCCCTTTATCGCCGATATTCGCCCCTGGTGCCACCCCCAGTCCGCCGACCAGCCCAGCGCACAAATCGCTTAGTATATCGCCGTAGAGATTTGGCAGTACAATCACGTCATAAAGTTCGGGCTTTTGAATTAACTGCATACACATATTATCAACAATACGGTCCTCGAATTCGATATCGGGATATTTCTTTGCGACATCCCTGCTCACTTCAAGCCATAGCCCGTCCGTGAATTTCATAATATTGGCTTTATGAACGCTTGTTACCTTTTTGCGTCCCATTTTGCGGGCATAATCAAATGCGAACCGCACTATACGTTCTGTGGCCCTGACCGAAATCGGCTTTATGCTTATACCGGAATCTGTGCTTATCTTTCGGCTGCCGTGGTTATTTATCCAGTTGATAAGTTCATTTGTGTCATCTTTGTCTTTTTGAAATTCAATGCCTGCGTAGAGATCTTCGGTGTTTTCGCGCACGACCACAAGGTCGATATCGGAGTATCGGCTCCGCACACCCTTATAGCTCTTACACGGCCGCAGACAAGCATACAAATCAAGCGTCTGGCGAAGATGCACATTTATACTTCTAAACCCTTTCCCAACAGGCGTAGTGATGGGTGCTTTCAGTGCGATACCGTTTTTCTTAACCGATTCGATAGTGGCGTCCGGCAGGGCCGTTCCCGTTCGTTCCATTACATCCACGCCGGCTTCGGCCAATTCCCAGTTGATTTTAGCCCCTGTAGCGTCGATACATCTGCGCGTAGCTTCTGCAATTTCCGGGCCGATTCCATCGCCTGTAATCAAAGTTACGTTAGTCATTTAGCAGTACTCCAAACAATTTATAAAATCTCATACTATCTTTTAATGGCAGGGCTGTCAACAGTAACGGTTTCCGATTTGTTTTGTACAGAAACCAGCGTTTAATTTTCTTGCAAAATCGTTTAGGCGTGTGTAAACTCGTGCTAATATTGATTATTAGCGGTTGGTTGTCGAATTGAAAATCGGAAATTTCCGGGAGTGTAGCTCAGCTGGTAGAGCAACGGCCTTTTAAGCCGTAGGTCTTGGGTTCGAGTCCCAACACTCTCATTGCCCATTGCCGACAATGTTTGGTTAAATATTATTACATTGTCCATAACACCACCGAATTTTCCACCTTCCTCAGCCCATCCAATCGTTAATGGTGTAGCTGCATTAGGAATCTGCGCCGAATTGATTGGCTAATGCTCTGTCGCAGCTTAATTGATGAGTGTCATTGCGAGCGAAGCGAAGCAATCTCAACCGTTCGAAAGCCTGAGATGGCCACGGCCTAACAGCCTCGCAATGACAATTCATCAAATTACAAGCGACAGAGCACTGGTAAAACATATTTACAGGTTTCAAACACAATTTTCCCCTATATTTTCATAATCTTGCTTGTTGATGTGAAATTTAGTAAATTACATGAAAATGGAGAAAGGTCGAACGGAAAGTGATAATGAAGCTTCTCATTTTAACAAATAATCCAAATCGGGCGAGCTTCAGACAGCGAATAGAGGTTTATCTTGATACCCTGCGCACAAACGGTGTAGAGTGTGAAGTTGCAAAGTTGCCATCCGGTTCCTTGTCTCGCCTTAAGTTATTTAAGAGGGCGGCAGATTTCGATGGGGTTTTCCTTCATAAAAAATGTCTGAACCTTTTTGACGCCTTCTGCTTACGCAAGTACAGCAAGAAGATCATATATGATTTTGATGATGCCATAATGTACAGCCCTAAACGACCGGCCAGCGATAAATCTTCACACTTCAGGCTATTTAACAGAACTGCCAAATTAGCGAATATGGTTATTACCGGCAATTCTTACCTTGCCGAACATGCAGGTAGATTTAATCGCAATGTTGAAATCCTGCCTACGGGCCTGGATACAAAAGAGTACAGGATAGAAAGTAAACTCAAAGCCCATGACAAAATCCGCCTTGTGTGGATTGGCAGCAAAAGTACTTTGCGTTATCTAAAAGAAATCAAACCAGCTTTGGAAGAAATCGGTTCCCGCTTTGACAATGTTGTTTTGAGGATAATATGCGATGATTTCTTTGATTTAGAGAATATTGAAGTGGAAAAATGCCGGTGGTCTTTAAAAAGTCAGGCCTTTGATTTAATCTCCAGTGATATCGGTCTTGCCCCTTTGTCAGATAACAGATTTACCCGTGGCAAATGCGGCTTTAAGATTTTGCAGTATCAAGCTGCCAATTTGCCGACAGTTGCCTCGCCGGTAGGAGTAAACTTAGAATATGTCCGTGATGAAGTTACAGGCTATCACGCACAGAATACTCGGCAATGGGTTGATCGAATAAGCAAGTTAGTTGTGAACGCAGATTTAAGAAAACAGATGGGGTGTGCTGCAAAAACACAAATTGAGAAATTTGATAGCGATGTAATTGGCGCTGAATTGTGTGGACTGATTACCGGATGCGTAAAAGGCCAATCGAAAAATAGAAGAAAAATCGATTGGTTTGGTAATAGAGCGGGTGCTCTCGGCCGGCAACATAAACCTACTGTTAGTATCTGTATTCCAACTTATAATAGAAAAGAGTATCTCAGGGAGACCATTGACAGCATTCTAACGCAGACTTATAAAGACTATGAAATTGTCATTGTAGATGACGGCTCCACTGATGGTACTGAAGATATGATTAAGCAGCTTGGTATTCCTGTTGTTTATCACTGGCAAGAAAATAGTGGCGACGCTTCTGCCCGCAATAAGCTTATAGAACTGGCAAAGGGTAAATATATATCGTTTCTGGACTCCGATGACCTGTTGCTGCCGTATTCTATCAATAACATGGTTAAAGCGATTAAAGCAGAATACGAAGATGCGATAGTTTATGGCTCATATTTCCGAGTGGACCAGGATGGAAATATCTGTGGCAGATGCGAAAGGAAGCTGTATAGCGGGGATATTACCGAACATTTGTTTCAAACCATTCTTGTTCATTGTTGCGGCTCTATGCTTCCCCGAAAAATATTAAAGGATACCGAGATATTTGACACATCCTTGAAGGTTTGTTGTGATTATGACCTCTGGCTTCGCCTTTCTATGAAATACCGTTTTATCGCTCTTGCCGACCCCACTTTCAAAAGACGCCGCCATTCAGATAATCTTTCAGTGACTTCTTTTGAAAACTGCCTAACCGAGTTTAAGGTTCTCGAACGGTTCTATTATGAAAAGGGGGGCGCTGAACTGGTCCCGGAGTCAACAGCTATGAAAGTGCTCAGCAAAAAAGGCCGTAGAGCCGGCCGCTGTGCGATAACAGAGGGATTATACGAGCAGGCCTGCAAACTGCTTGGCCAATCTTTTAGAAGATGTCCAAACCCCAAATCCCTGATGTACTGGGGCATAGCATTGTCAAAGTGGGCACTGGCAGGTCAAAAAAGACTGGAAACTAAAAGCTAAATTAAGCCTAAAATATCTCTTATACCGTTTACAAATTGAATTTTGCAGACTGGCGAACTTAGAAATATAATACGCAAAGCATAAGTATGAGTATAAAGGGGCAACATGCTAAAGAGATATGCGACATTTTTCTCTCTGTTTCGCTCAATTGTTGATATTGTAATTGTCAGCTGTTCCTGGATAGCTGTCTACTACCTTCGATTTTATTCCGGGATATTCAGTACCACAAGAGGAATACCGGACTTCAAAAGACATTTGACTTTAGGGCTGCCGGTGATATGTATCTGTTATTTGGGCTGCTTGTGGACAGGGCTTTATAAGCCCAAACGGATACAGAGCGTGTTTGTGCAGCTTGCGGATATCCTCAAGGCCAGTATCCTTAGCGCACTGCTTGTGCTGGCGTTCCTATACTATCTTCAGGATGAACCTTACTCACGGAAGTTGTTGATACTCTTCATTGTTGTGCTATTTGGAGGGCTGGTTTTTTCGCATCTATTTACAATGGCTACTTTGCGTGTTTTGCGAAGGAAAGGATATAACCTGCGTTATTACGCTGTGATAGGAGCAGGGAAAAAGGGGCAGCAGCTTGTTCGTGACATTGAGCAATTAAGCTGGTTAGGACTAAAGTGCAAGTTTTTTGTCGATAGCAATCCCAGCCGTATCGGTGGTAAATTGCTGGGCGTTCCCATATATGGCCCTGTTGAAAAGCTGACTGAATTAGTCAAAGCTCAGGAGATAGACGAGGCTTATCTTGCTCTCAGCGGAGTTGAGGCCCAAGCGGCCTATCCGTATCTGGAGCATTTGCAGTTGGCAGGTGTTACGGTGCGCATCATTCCTGATTGGGGCAATCTTACCTCAATAAGCGGGGCAACAGCAGTAACCATAGGCTCTCAGATTCTCTTTTCGGCGGCAGACTCCCCCTTAAATGGTACGAACGTTGTAATAAAAGAAGTTTTTGATCGCATAGTATCTTTGGTGCTGCTGATGATATTAGTTATTCCTATGGCAATAATTGCTGTGCTGATTAAGTTGACCGGTGAGGGACCGGTTTTCTATAAACAGACGAGAGTAGGAATGGACCAGAAAGAATTTAAGATGCTGAAGTTTCGCACAATGACAATTAATGCAGAAAAAGAAAAC
>CAJVYN010000189.1 GCA_913009355.1 uncultured bacterium
CCCCCACTTTTTCCACGTTTTTCGAACGTTTTATCTTACCTATTACACCCAAGCCGCCCAAACTAACCCACCAATCCTCATTTTTTATTCACAAACCAACATGGGCTTAAAAAATTACCCCCCAAAATTCCCGTTTTTTTAAAATTCCCGACATTCCAAATTCTAAATCTACTGCAGTGTTTCTGGCGGGTCAGCTATATGGTGTCGTAATACTTACTCATAGTTTCCGGTATTTTCTGAGCATATCGAGTAAGGTCTGCATATCCTGGGGCAACGGGGCTTCGAATTTTACCATTTCAGATGTGGCTGGGTGTTTGAATTCCAGCGTAAAAGCGTGCAATGCGCAGCGGCTGATAACCGATTCCTCAACAGTAGAGGCGGTATCTTGTAATTGGTGGGGATAGACGATTTTTCCGCCATACATATCGTCTGCTACAATCGGATGCTTGATATAAGACAAATGAACGCGTATCTGGTGCGTTCGGCCGGTCCTGGGGGTAAGTTTTAGCAGAGAAAAACCGCGAAAACTTTCAACAACTTCGTAAAAAGTGATAGCTTCTTTGCCGCTATCTGGTCGGACAGCGTATTTTTTCCGCATTTTCGGATGAATCCCCAGCGGCATATTTATGCGGTCGGCTGTCAACTCCGGCGTGCCGTGAACTATAGCAAGATAGCTTTTTTTCACCTGGCGGTGCTCAAACTGCTTGGCGATTTTCCACTGGGCTGTGTCGTTTTTGGTTACTACCATAACGCCGGTGGTGTTTTTGTCGAGCCGATGTACGATGCCGGGCCGAAATTCGCCCAGCCCACTCGATAGCTCGTCAGAATAAAAGGCCAATGCGTTTACCAGTGTGCCGTGTGTGTTGCCGCGCGCAGGATGAACAATCATACGAGCCTGCTTGTTGAGGATGATTATATCATCGTCTTCGTAAATGATGTTCAGCGGAATGTCTTCAGGTAAAATCTCTTTGCTCGGCGGCTCAGGCAACGTCAACTCTATTTTGTCGCCGGCACTTAGCTTAAAACTTTTGCTGACCGTTTTGCCGTTGACCCTGACGGCGCCCTGCTTGATTATATTCTGGAGCATAACCCGGCTGAAATTGCTGAACCGGCCGTGAAGGTATTTATCAACCCGCCGCTCTTTGATGGATTTGCCCACACAAATCGTATTGGGTATCGCCTCGGACGCATTGTGGGCTGGTTGGTTTTTGTTTTGCGTCATAAAGGATTACAGGGATTATTTACGGGACACTGTTGATGTCAGGGGCCTGGAGTTTAATTTGTGGCTGTACAGGTTCAGCCGATGTTGATTTTACTTCCGGTTTAATCGGAGATTGCTTAAAGACCACTTTTTGCCGGTAGTCGGCCATTGTGTTAAGACGCTGCTCTGCCTGGACGAGGGCAGTGGTGCTTTCGAAAGAAGAGTTTTCGGCGATGTCGCGATATATTTGCTCTGCCTTTTCGAAGTTGCCAAGTTCTTCTTCGCATAGTCCCAGGCCGAATTTGGCGGTCGCTATTAAAGACGGATTTTTAAATTTTCGATTTTCAATCGGCGTTTGGGAATCGGCATTCGATAATAAATTGATGGCTTCGGTGTAACTGGCCTTTGCCGTGTCTATCTGAGCTTTTATTTCCCGCTCGCCGGCGGCTTCTAAGCGGTAATGTAACTCCATCCGCAGGGCCTGGGCCCGTTTAATGAGGGCCAGAGCCGCCATCTGATTATTTTTTGTGTTTTGGGCGGCGGCAGCAAGTTTATCAGCGATAGGGAGCAGATTGTACGAGCTGTCAAATCCCTGGGCCTGGGCCTGAAGGATTTGCGGTTTGCTCTGTGATAGCTGAGTGATAAGGTTTGTGAGATTGAGCCGTTCTCGAACTGATACCACGTTTTTTTCGTACACCTTCCAGAAATATAAGCCTGCGACCGTAATAACCAGTGCCGATACGTAGATAATCGTTGTACGATTTTCTTTAGCCCATTGCGGGAAGTTGGTCAGCCACTTGGCCAGTTCGTTAGTTTTTAGTTCGTGGCGATGTTCAGATTTCATCCTTCGGCTCCTTTCCAGTAACCAGAAACTGGTCTCTGGCGTCTGTTTTCTCCTGCTTTAAGTTGGTATTGTAGCAGAAGTTGTTTTATCTTGCAATGAATCTGATGATTGATTCTTGTTTATTGTCCCTGATTTAATCGGTTGAGGAAAAGGGGTCAGGAGCATTTTTTGCTTGACTCTTTATAATCCTTGTATATTCTATATGTTATGCCACGAAAATTAAGAGTCAATCGAGGCGGACTTGCGTATCATGTTTTGAACCGCGGCAACGCTCAGATGCGGGTTTTCGAGAGCCGGGATGACTACTATGCTTTCGAAAAAGTTCTTGCCCAAGCCTGTGACAAAACGAATATGCGGCTGCTGGCATACTGCCTGATGCCAAATCACTGGCATTTGGTGCTATGGCCGCGACACGATGGCGAGTTGTCCAACTTCATGTACTGGCTAACGATGACCCACACGCAACGCTGGCATGTAAACCGCCATAACATCGGTGGTGGTCATCTCTATCAGGGACGTTTCAAATCTTTCCCGATTCAAGATGATAGCCATTTTCTGACGGTATGCCGATATGTTGAGCGCAATGCCGTTCAAGCCAAGCTTGTCAGCAAAGTCCAGGATTGGCAATGGTGCAGTCTATGGCAGAGAATGCGTGGCAATAGTAACAACCAGTTAAAACTATCTGCCTGGCCGGTTGCTCGACCTGAGAATTGGCTTAAACTTGTCAATATCCGGCAGGGCAGTGATGAAGTGGATTTGATAAAGCAGTGTATTATACGGGAGCGTCCTTTTGGAAGTCCAAAGTGGCTTATACGAATGGTTAAACGTTTTAGCCTGGAATCAACGATACGCCCTAAAGGCCGACCAAAGAAAACAGAAAATAAAGCAAAAAGGATGAGCAAAAAATGCTCCTGACCCCTTTTCTTTCTTCAGTAATGCCGACCATGGGAAACTCTACTTGGATAGTGATGGTAATTACAAAACACTTGAACAGATGGAAAAAGAAAGAATGGAAAGGGAGAAAAAAGGAAGCTGAGGGTGAACAGGACTAATTAAGGATGCACTGTGGGTAATAATGATTTGACACTGAGATATTGGTTTTCTCACAGCTGGCGAGTGTACCGAACCAATCTGAAAACAATCCTTGTAGCAGCTTTGGTTTTCTATCTCTATAGATGCATCATGTTGTGGGTAGCCTATTTACCCAAGGGGGTCTTAGTTTCCAGAGTATTTGCAGTCATCTTAGTGCCACCATTGTTTGCTGGTTATAGTTTTTTTTGTCTCAGACTCACGAGAACAAAACCAGCCTTGGCACGGGACTTTACGGCTGGGTTCTTTAACTTTGCGAGAGTCTGGCTTACAAACTTCCTTCTAATGCTGATAGTGGCAGCAGGACTTGTTCTACTTCTGATTCCTGGAATAATATGGAATTGCAAGTACTGCTTTAGTATTATTAGTGTGTTAGACAAGAGGTTATCCCCCTTTCGAGCGATCAAGTATAGTGGTGAAATAACATATGGTTACAAAGCGAAACTGTTTGTGTTGTTTATCCCTGCATTGGCTCTTTTTGTCTCGCGGTTGCCACTTGCCTTTATTCTGCAAAGCCCGACGCGTGGTTGGGGGTATCCATTTGTGATATTTGGAGTGACTCTTCATCTCTTTAGTAATTTTGTTATCTCTCCTTGGATGTTTGTCGTTTGGGCAACAGTGTATGACACTTTAAGCAAACGATATGAGCAGGCCAACATCCAATGAGCCGATATATATGTCCCGTGTGGTACAAAAATATATACGCAAGCTCAATTATGTAAGGATCATACCATGTTTGAAATATCAAGAGTTTATGTTAATTTCTCTGTATGGATAAAACGCTTGAAGAAAGGTCACAGAATAAATGGTTAAGTGTACCCATCATCGCAACGATTACTCGGTTGTTGTGCGGGGAATTGACACTTCAGAACGAGTATCTCCGACCAGACAAACATAGCATAAAAGGCGAGGAAATATGGGGAGTATTATAATATGATAACTAAAAAGTTTGTTTTATCAAGGACTTGTATATGAATTTAGATAATATGGTAAATCTTGTCTTTCCCCTTATTGGGCTTAGTGTCTTAATTAAAGAGTTCAATTTGTTCGGACTGAAGTCAACAAGCTCAAGACACCGAAAAGCGATAATTATATTAGGTTTGGCTTTTTTGGTTCTTGGTACTATAAATGTAATTATTAAGTGGAAATAAATCTGAGGATGTCATGACGGATGACAGTGGTAAATTTACATGGAAATTTATCGGTTTGTACATTTCCTCTACACCTTTAGCCTGTATGATAGGTACACTTTGGGCGTACAAACAACGGGGTTTTCTCAAAATCAGTGACATATATATAAGTATCGGGGTTATACTGTTTGCAAGCCTTTTTCTGATAATCACGAAGATACTGTACGACCACAGTGAAAACAGGCGGGGAATAAATAAGGAAAGCCCGCGCTCCTGATGG
>CAJVYN010000190.1 GCA_913009355.1 uncultured bacterium
TTAATGATCCGGCGACCACCGAGATCTACACTCTTTCCCTACCCGACGCTCTTCCGATCTGCTGATGATAGAGAAACTGCTCGGTTTTGTAATGGTGCTGACAAGGATTTCAGCATTTTTTCTGGTGGTACCTGTTTTTAGCTGGCAAATCATTCCGGCCAGGGTCAAAGTTGCGGTTGTCTTGCTGATGGCGGTTTTCTTTTCGACAATAACCGCCTCGCCTGTCGATACCAGGGCTGTCTCGGTATTGGAGGCAGTGTTGTTGATAGCTAACGAAACTATCTATGGATTGGCTCTGGGATTGGTAGTTGCTATTGTGTTTTCCGCGGTTAAATTCAGCGGGCGGATTGTCGAGAGGCAAATGGGTCTGGCTATGGCCCAGGTTCTGGACCCATTGACCGGCGAGAGATCGCAGCCGCTGGGCAATTTGTTGGAGATGATATTTATACTCCTGTTTCTGAGCGCCAACGGCCATCATTTGTTTTTGTTGATTATCTCACGAAGTTACGAGGCATTTCCAGTGGGCAGTATCCCGACAATACCGGTTTTGGCCGACGGGATAGTTAAGGCCGGCTCCACAATGTTAATGGCAGGTCTAAGACTGGCTGCGCCGATGTTGGCAGCGTTTTTGCTGTTGATGGTTGTGTTGGCTGTGTTGGCACGCATAGTGCCGGAAATGAATATCCTGTTTATCAGCCTGCCGTTGCGCGTAGGGCTGGGGTTGTTAATGGTGGCAATGTTTTTGCCGTTTATTAACGGATTTGTGGCTGAATTCGCTGATTGGATGGGCAAACTGCTGCCTTTGTGAAGCGTGAAGCGAAAACAAATCAAAAATTAAAAATTAAATATCAAAATTGCGGAGTCCCTTAGGGACAGCTTCCTTAATTTTGATTTTTGCATTTTGATATTTGAATTCTTTCAAGATACGGGATACGAATTATGGCAGAAAAACCGGCTGCCGAAAAGACAGAACAGCCAACACCAAAGAAGCTCTCGAAGGCCAAAGAAAAAGGGCAGGTGCCGCAGAGCCAGGAACTGCCGTCGGTTGTGCTGCTTGTGGTGCTGGTGACGATGATAGCTTTGTTGGCACCGAGCATGATGAAATGGTTCACTATACAAATGAAACAAGGGATGTCGGGCCAGAGTTCTGTTTTTGCCGACAGCAAGATGTTTATGAATTTTATCAATGCAAAGATTATCGATATGATGTTTGTTATCAGTCCTGTTCTGGCGGCGCTTTTTGCAGGGGCTGTTCTGGCCTGCGTTGCTGTCAGCGGACTGAATTTTGCACCGGAAGCTATAAGCTTGAAATTCAGCTCGTTAAACCCGGCAAAAGGATTACAAAAGCTGGTGGATGCTCGTTCCCTGATACGCCTTTGCACTTCCATAGCAAAATTATTTCTTGTCTCAATCATCGTCTGGCTGTACCTTCAGAGCAAACTCGATATGCTTGCCGGCCTTCGATGGGCCTGGTCCGCACAGATAATAACAGCTATTGCAAAGATAATATTGGGGATGATGATACGTATCTGTATTGCACTGCTGGTTATAGCGGCTGCCGACGTTTTTTATCAGAAATGGAAACATATACAGGACCTGAAAATGACGCGTCAGGAAGTAAAAGAAGAACGCAAGCAGATGGAGGGCTCGCCGGAAGTCAAATCCAGAATCCGCAGAATTCAAATCGAAATGGCTTCGAAGCGTATGCTGCAGGAAGTGCCCAAGGCCAGCGTGGTTCTTGTCAATCCAACGCATGTAGCCGTTGCTCTGCGTTACGAGGTCAAGACGATGGAATCACCTGTCGTGCTGGCCAAAGGGGCAGAACACTTAGCGGAAAAAATCAGGGAAATCGCACGGGCTTACGGAGTGCCTATAGTAAGAAAACCTGAATTGGCCAGAACAATTTATGCAACGGTGGAATCCGGCAGCCCTATACCGAAGAATCTGTACGTGGCGGTGGCAGAGGTGCTGGCTCTTGTTTACCGGCTGCGAAATAGAAAAGTGTAAAACCAAAAGAAATCAAAAATCAAAATGACATATAAAAATGCAGAATGGGAATGTTATTGCGGGCCTGAGCCGCTGCTAACCGGGCAGAGGCGCCCTGCGTTTTTTTTCACAGCGGGTGCAATTGCAGTCATTGCAGGACTTTTATTCCCACTGCCGACCCGGGTTCTCGATGTGCTTTTGATATTCAGCATATCTTTAACAGCAGCGGTGATGGTAATTACTTTTGCAGCACGGACAGCTTCGGATCTATCGGGCTTTGCCTTGTTAATCGTATTGGCTGCGATACTGCGAATGGCTCTGAGTGTGGCTTCGGCTAAATTGATACTCTCGCAGGGCGATGCCGGCAGCGTCATCGGTTTTTTCGGCGGTATTATTGTCAGAAACAATTACGTATTCGCAGTTTTGACATTTAGTATGCTGGCGTTGGTTTTGTTCGGGACTATTTGCAAAGCCGCTAAGGGTATCGGTCGGTCTGCATCAAAGTTTGTGTGCGATATTGCCACTATTAAGCAAATCAGTATTGACGTCAACCTTAACGCCGGAGTTATTAACAACAGCCAGGCCCTTGAGCTGCGGGAGAAAATTGACCGCCAGACCGGCTTTTTCATTGCGATGGCCGATGCCGCCAGGTTTATACTTTACGCCGCCGTTATCGAACTTGTGATTATCATTGTCAATATCATTGGCGGGATGGCTATAGGAGTAGCTGGTAGAACGGCTGCAGGGGTACCGGTAAAAACTTATGTAACTCTGGCTGTCGGGGCAGGGATGGTGACGCAGATACCGGCCTTGCTCGCCGCTGTGGCTTCCGGGTATCTTGTCCGAAAAAGTTACGCTGACCCTGTTCTGCCTGTTGCGAATGACAGACTCGCAGAGCAAAGTTCGATGGGTGTTGTCTGTGTGTCGTCGTGCGAGAAAGAACGCAATACACAACACGTAATATGTAATACTCCTTTTGATGCTGAATCGGCTGAACCTGTGCGAGAGCAAAGCTCTGCAGCAAACACTAATATCGAGGCCGACGAAAAGGTGATTGCCGAAGACATCGAATGGTTCGATGGGGCCGGATGTATCGAGGCCAACAGCGAGAAAGGTGATTTGAAATTGTGGGCTGAGAAAGAAATTAAAAATAATGATTGTTACGAGGCAATCGCAGAGTTAATCGAGAGTAAAACGGGGGTCTCTGATGTACGGGCCAAAACGATATTAATGGCTGCTGAAAGCGTCAGGCAGTTTGGCGTGACGGCGCCTGTAAATATTGCGATGCGACTGGCACAGAGAGGAAAGAAGTGTTTGCTTATAGACCTTGATTTGGAAAGGGATGCGGTGGCAAAGGTTTTTGATATTGACTGCGAGAGGGACGGGGACGGTAACAAGGCACAGGCAGAAGCTGTGGCAACCTGTATCAGTAATCTCCTGGTGTGGCCGGCGAGTAATTTTGGTAAAGAGGATGCACTAAACATAAAGGAAGTGATTGGCAGCGGTGAAAGCCGGTACGATTATCTGGTTGTTTATGCGCCGAATATATCCGCCGCAGACGGTTCGATTGGTAGCGACGAAATTGCCGGTTGTGCCCGTGCTGCGATGCTTTTCAGCTCAGAGGGTGAATTTGAAAGTTCGGCTATCAGCGATTTCCGCAGACTCTTAAGTAATTACGGCTGCACTATCCTGGAGCCGGCGGAAGTTTTAGCTGAAGTTGTTTAATTATGATGGGACTTTGGAGGGGGATTTAAGCCATGCCGAAACCCAAGGCAGCCATCTGGCTCTGTAACAGGGCTAATGTTCTCTCGAGACGGGCAAAACGAGCTATCAATCGGTCTTCCCGTTTAGTCAGGCGATACTCTTCGGCTTCGATTTTATCCTGGAGCAGCTCTAATTGGTCGCCCACATGTTCCTGGTCGATTTGGATGGAACCGGTCGTAACCTTTAGCATATTATCCAGGGCGTCTTCTACTGCACCGGTAAAACCCTGCTTTACCCTGACCGTGGCGGTGAAAGTGCCGTCCTGGCTTAAATCAACGCTGAGCTGAAGAGCGTTCTCAGCGTACACAGGGTCGCTATTATCATCGAAGGAGCTGTCGCCGGTGACAATATTACCGCTGTATGTTGCATTGCGGTATGTTGATTCGGTTGAAAGTTTGATTTGGGCGCCGGTTATAACTCCGCCGCTTACTGTTACCTGAACATCATAAGTGCCCGCAGTTGTGTATTTACTGCTGGCCCCGTAAAACTCAATGGTATTACTGTTGCTGCTGCCTGTTTTATCCGCTCCAATTATGGCGAGGACACCCATATAGTCTTCGGATATCGCTTCGTCAAAGGCGTTTGTGTCCAGCGACAATACCCCGTCGCGGTCAAGCTCAAGGAGATCGGAAGAGCGTCGTGTAGGGAAAGAGTGTAGATCTCGGTGGTCGCCGGAGCATTAAAAAAAAAACAAAAATAAATATATAAAAAAAAAAAAAAAACAAAGGAAAAAAGACGGTGTGTCGCGCGAAAAATCCACATAACTATGCTAGCGACTCGCTGA
>CAJVYN010000191.1 GCA_913009355.1 uncultured bacterium
TGTTCTTCCCTTTCATCCATGGCATGCAATAGCAATTGCCTGTCTGGTGTTGATGATGGTTGTTGTCTCTTTAAAAAGACGTATTCAAAGAACAGATAAATACAAACTCCTTCATCCGCGACATGTCAGGGAAGTTGCCGAAGCCATTGATATGGTATCCAACGTGACAACCAAAAGTACTGACATTTCAGAATGTAATCCTATTCCTGCAAATATTCCCATAGGATGTACATCTTTGGGCATTCAAATATCTGTAAGTAAGATTAAGAGTACTGCAGGTTATATTTATCACTATGCACTTTCTTATAAAAAAGGAGTCATGAGTGAAGAGAAGGCAAAGACACTATCAAGGTTAATACTACAACTCAGGCATCCTTGTAATTCAAGTGAGGTCATAAAAGGAAATCGGGGGGTATTGCATTTATTGGTTCATCCTTAATAACTCTCTGCTATAAGTTTCTGAGCTTTTGCTATTGGAAGTAAACTATGGACAGAAATAAAACAAGTGCACTGCTGACACATCAAAACGAACAGGAAAATGTTCAAAACCAACAGACTCTTGACGTTATTGAGGAGACTGAGAAGGAACAGCCTGAGGAGAGCCGCTTTTATTCAGCTCCAATCAGGATGCGTCTTGCCTCATCATCAGACCCTCCCCCCTTCAAAAACAACTCATACAACAACAAAACCATAAACTTTTTCCAAAAGACCTACGGCAACTTTGCCACCCTTCGCTATCATAACTACAGGTATCCGGTTCAGGCAAAGCTCAAGGTTGGCCAGCCAGGGCATAAGTATGAACAGGAGGCGGACAAGGTGGCTGATAAGGTTATGCGTATGCCTGAGCCTGATATCAAGCACTTGACAAGTGAAAAAGAGAAAACTATCAAGACTAAGGCGGCGTAAATAAATAAAGGTTGCAATCTTGAATAATAGATGCTATGCTTTATTTCATGAGCACATTAGTCGAATTGAGGGAAAAATTTGATTTCGTATGGCCGCTTTTGGACGAACGCACCCGACGGATCATGGCAGCAAGCGAAGCCAAAGCTTTGGGATATGGGGGAGTGTCTCTCGTTAGTCGTGCGTGTGGACTTTCACGCAAAGCGATAGCCAAGGGTATCTGTGAAATTCAAGAAGGTTCCACGCCAGGAGAAGGGCGCATCCGTCAACCCGGTGCTGGACGCAAGCCCATCACGGTGACGGATCCGCAATTGGTGACAGCATTGGAAGAACTCGTTGACGAGCAAACACGGGGCGACCCAGAGTCGCCTCTGCGCTGGATCTGCATGAGCACAAGGGCAATTGCGAATCAACTGGGCCGACAGAGACATCCTGTTAGCCATACGAAGGCGGCCCAGATTCTTCACGAACTCAACTACAGTCTCCAGGGCAATCGTAAGACTGAAGAGGGCAAGGACCATCCTGATCGCGATGCCCAGTTTCGATACATCAACACAGAGGTGAAAAAGCACTTGAGACAAGGCCTTCCAGTGATCTCTGTGGACACAAAGAAAAAGGAACTCATCGGCAATTACCACAACGCTGGAAAGCAATGGCTTCCAGCCAAACAACCCAAGAAAGTTCAAGGTCACGATTTCCCCACCCCCGATGTGCCACGCGCTTACCCCTATGGCATTTACGACATTGGTCGTAATAGAGGATTTGTCAATGTCGGAACTGACCATGACACTGGAGCCTTTGCGGTGGCTTCTATCCATGGGTGGTGGCGTTATGAGGGTCGGCGACTTTATCCGAAAGCTGCAAGCGTATTGATCACTGCGGACGGCGGGGGTAGCAATGGCTGGCGGTTGCGTCTTTGGAAGTTGCAATTGCAGGAGTTTGCAGATTTAACAGGGCTTTGTGTGTCCGTCTGCCATTTCCCTCCGGGCACGAGTAAATGGAACAAGGTTGAACATCGGCTCTTTTCATTTATTTCTTCGAATTGGCGTGGAGAACCATTGTGTGATTACCAAACGGTCGTCAAGCTCATCGGCAAGACCACTACGGCAAAAGGACTGAAAGTGACCTGTCGGTTGGACCGACGTAAATATCCCACCGGACGAAAAGTCACCGTTGAGGAAATGAAGCATATCAATATTAAACGCAATAGGTTTCATGGCGAGTGGAATTACATGATCAAGCCTAAAGTAAAGAACACTTAAGTTGATACCTTAATATATTTACGATGCCTAAGTGGGATAAAGCTATAAAAAAAGGCAAAAAAAGGTAAATATTCGGTAAAGACGTCATAAATTTCATCCTGCCAAATAAAAAATCATAAAAAGCTGGACACGGAAAGGATTTTCCGCTAAAATGTTTCCATGCTTATAACAGAATTTTCTCAGAGCAAAAAAGCATGGATAGAGCTACGCCATCAAGCCAACTACTGGAAAACCCAACATGCTAAAGCTATTGAGCGCGAAGCCCAATGTAAAGCAAAAGAGCTTGAAAAAATCGTTAGTCATCAAGCTGCTGAGATAAAAGAACTAAAGAAACAAGTTGAAGATTTAACAGCCCAAAATGCATGGCTGAAGCGACGCGTATTTGGTCGGCAAACCGAACAAAGCAAAGATTCAGAAAAAGATGAAAACGATGAAAAGAATTTCTCCTCATCCTCTGAAGACTCACCTGAAGAAAAACGTCCACGCGGTCAACAGAAAGGAGCGCCCGGGCATGGACGAAAGCGTCGTACAAATCTTCCTTCTGTAGAAGTCCTTCATGATTTAAAAGAACATGAGAAATACTGCCCGATTTGCGGCCTGCCATTTTGTCTTTTCCCCATCACACAAGATTCCGAAGATATCCATTATGAAATTCGTATAGTTCGTCGCATTCATAAACGTAAATGCTACTTACCTACTTGCCAATGTGAAACAGTTCCAGGCATTGTGGTGACCCCACCACCTGCTAAACTTATCCCGAAGGGAATGTTCTCTATTGATTTTTGGGTTCACATCTTAGCTGAGAAATTTCTTTTTCAACGACCAATGTCCCGCATTTTACAAACCCTTACTATGGAAGAGCTCCATGTCTCTCAAGGGACAATCACCGGCGGTTTAGAAAAAATCAAAGAGATGGTCTATCCCCTTTACACCAGAATTCTTGAAAGAAGCCGCAGGGCCAAGCATTGGCATATGGACGAAACCCGCTGGATGATGTTTGTTGTTGTCAATGGCAAAACGGGTTATCGTTGGTGGCTTTGGGTTGTTGTGACCAAAGATACGGTTGTGTATATTCTGGATCCTTTTCGATCTGCTCAAGTCCCAAAAAATCATTTAGGAGAAAACCCAAAAGGTATTATTAGCGCTGATCGATATTCGGCATACAAAGCCCTTCTTAGTGAAAATCTCCTCATCGCCTTTTGCTGGGGACATGTCCGCCGGGATTATGTCCGCATTCATGATACCCGCAAGAAATTACGTCCATGGGCGCAAGAGTGGATTAACCGCATTGATGAATTATTCCATCTCAATAACAAACGCCTTGAAGTTCTATCAGATAAAGATAAATTTCAAGCCGCTGACCAGATCTTACGCAATGCCCTGGATTCATTCCGGGAAACTTATATCAATGAACTTAAATCCGAAAACCTGCATTCTATTGCGCGCAAAGCGCTAGAGAGTCTTCGTAATCATTGGAGCGGTCTTTTAATCTTTGTGGATCACCAGGAAATTCCCATGGATAACAATCTCTCAGAACGTAAATTGCGTGAGGCTGCCCTGGCACGAAAAAACTATTACGGCTGCGGATCACAATGGAGCGGTGACCTTACGGCTGCACTCTTTACCATCTTTCAAACAGCCCGTTTAAATCATCTTCATCCCAAAAAATACCTCAAAGCTTATTTGGAAGCTTGCGCTGAGAATCGAGGGAAACCGCCTGATAATATCGATGATTTTCTCCCATGGAATCTATCAGAAGAACAAAAAATAGCATGGAAATATCCAAGGGGGTCTCCATGAGTTCACCTTCTTACCGTTACTGTGGACGTATCTTTAGCCTTACGGAAATCGGTTGGATGCGAGATTTCATCGCAGCTAACCCACAACATCATCGACTTGAACTCTCCAGAATCGTTTGTCGCCAATTCCAATGGCTGCGTCCAGACGGACGACTTAAAGATATGTCTTGCCGTGTCGCCATGCTACGCATGCATCGTGACGGTCTTATCTGTTTGCCGCCTCCTCAGAAAAAGAATGGCAACACAAATAACCGTCCTAAATTAACACACGTTTCTAATCCTCAAAAATCAATATTTTCACCTGCGCGTGAGCTCGGCCAACTCCTTTTACGACCTGTCTCTACACAAAAAGATTCTTCTCTCTGGAATGAATTAATCGAACGTTATCATTACCTCGGGCATAAACCCCTTCCAGGCGCCCAAATTAGATATCTCGTTTTCTCTTCCTCTGGTGACCTCCTGGCAGCTCTCGGCTTTAGCGCTGCTGCATGGAAAGTTGCTCCACGTGATCGTTTTATTGGTTGGCTTCCTCAACAACGTGTCTCCAATCTTCATCTAATCGTTAAT
>CAJVYN010000192.1 GCA_913009355.1 uncultured bacterium
GAGGCCGGAGAAAATACCGGGACGGTTCACTGTGCGATTGAGGTTGAAGAACGGAGATATACCGGCGGATGACTTGAATAAAGTCGGTCAAATCGCTGAAAAGTTCGGGCAGGGGGTTATAAGAACGACGCAGTTGCAGGATATTCTCATTAGTGGTGTGGCGCAAGAGGATATCGATAAGGTCAACAGCGAATTAGAAAAACTTAGCGTTAATGTATTTGGCGGCGGCGAACCCGAAATCGTTACCTGTGCCGGAGCTGCGACGTGCAGAATGGGATTGTGCCTTTCGAGAGGTCTGGCTGATGCGATTGCGGAAAGAATCTGTGCAATGAAGCCCTTGCCTGAGTTTAATGATAGTGTTATTAGAATCAGCGGCTGTCCTAATTCGTGCGGGCATCATTACATCGGCGATATAGGATTTCAGGGTAAAGCCAAACGGATAAACGGCAGACTGATGCCTTTCTATGATGTTATGGTCGGGGCTAAGACCGTCGAAGGCGATGCACGTCTGGCGGAAAAGGTCGGAACAGTGCCGGCTAAAAGAATACCTGAACTGCTGGCCGAGGCCTTAAGTAGTAGTGCTGCTGAAAAAGAAGGCTGGATCTCCGCTTTCGCAGGAATGACAAAACGCAGTGATGTTACCTCGAAGCTGCTGCAGGATGAGTATTACTACGACTTTGGTGCGACCGAGCCGTTCTCGTTAGCCGGCAGAGGACCCGGTGAGTGTGGTGCGGGCGTGATGGATGTAATCAAACTGGATATCGATGAAGCCAAAGAAGCTATCGAAAAAAGTAAAAAGGAAAAAGTAAAAAGCGAAAGTGTGTATAAAGCAATTGTCGCTGCGGCAAGAGCGCTGCTGGTTACCTTCGGTGCAGAGCCGAAAAAAGACAGGGAAATTTTCACAGCGTTTGAAAAATATCTTATCGAGCCGGGCTGGGTCAATCCTCAAACGCAGCAACTGCTTGACGATGCGATTGACTGGCGTATGGGCGATAGGGCTGCACTCGATGATTTGGCGCTGCAGGCGGAGGATTTGACAAAGCGGGTAGAAGAACTTTTCGGCTCGCTCGATGCTAATCTTAAGTTTAAGGTCGGGCCGGTCATACAAAAAAATAACGTTGACAAGACTGGAATCAAAAACCATCTTATCGACCTGCGGGGTGTTGAGTGTCCGTTGAATTTTGTCAAAGCCAAGCTGGAACTTGAAAAGATTGCGGTGGGCCAGGTTCTTGATGTGCTTCTTGACGATGGCGAGCCGGTAAGAAACGTGCCGGACAGTTTCGACCAGCAGGGCCAGGAAGTTGTGGAAGTTGAAAAGAGCGGCGAGCACTTCTGTGTTAAAGTACGCCGAAAAAAATAAACGTATCTCCGCCGTCAGGCGTTCTCCGTAAGGAGTCCTTAGGACTGCGGAGTGAAGCGTGAAGCGTATCTCGAACGAAATATGAGAAAGGGTTTGGAGAATGAATATAGCAAAGGATATGACAGAGTTGATTGGCAAGACGCCGTTGGTATGGCTGAACAGAATAGGGCAGGATTGTGAAGCGAGGATAGCGGGTAAACTGGAGTTCTTCAATCCCGCCAGTAATGTCAAGGACCGTATCGGCGTAAGTATGGTATTGGACGCTGAACGCGCAGGTAAACTCAAGCCCGGAATGACCATCATCGAGCCGACCAGTGGTAACACCGGCATTGCCCTTGCATGGGTAGCGGCGGCAAAGGGTTATAAGCTGATACTCACTATGCCCGAATCGATGACAATTGAGAGACGAAAAATGCTGGAACTGCTCGGAGCAAAACTTGTTCTTACGCCCGCTGAAGAGGGTATGACCGGCGCGATAGAAAAAGCAGGGCAGATTCTCAAAGAAAGCGACGGTGCTTTTATGCCGCAGCAGTTTGAGAACGATGCAAACCCGCAGATACACAGGGAAACTACCGCTGAAGAGGTCTGGCAGGATACGGACGGTCTGGTGGATGTTTTTGTTGCCGGTGTAGGCACTGGCGGAACGATTACCGGTGTCGGCGAAATACTCAAATCCAGAAAGCCATCAGTTAAAACTGTAGCTGTCGAGCCTGCCGCTTCGCCGGTACTCTCCGGCGGTAAACCCGGCCCGCATATGATTCAGGGAATTGGAGCCGGCTTTGTTCCGGATATTTTTAATGTGGAAGTTGTTGACGAAGTCGTTAAAATAGGAAACGAAGAATCGTTCAAAATGGCAAAACGTTTAGCTAAAGAGGAAGGCATACTGGCGGGGATATCATCAGGAGCGGCTGTGGCGGCGGCAGTGAAGATAGCAAAACGAAAGGTAAATGCCGAGAAAATTATTGTTGTGGTACTGCCAGATACGGCTGAGAGGTATCTTAGTACAGAACTTTTTGCTTAAAAGACAGCGTTGTTTTTATTGAGATATTTGAGTGAGTGAAAGGGTAAAATTAATGGCTTGTGAAGCAAATCAAAAGTCGCAAGCTCACGTTGAATTAAAGATCAACGGTAAAGAAATCGAGCTAAACAGCTTTGTTCAGAATTTTGTTTCCCAGACGGTTCTTGGTATGGTCAAATCTTTACGAGATGTCAACGATGTTGAAACCATCAAGCTGACGATTGAGAAATCGAAAATAAAAAATGATTAAGATTCCAGGGATGTTGATGGTCGGTGCCATGGGCAGAGGGGCTGGTAAGACCAAATTTGCATGCTCGTTAATCAGCAAGTTCAGTTCGCGATATAATATCATCGGGATAAAAGTAACTGCTATAGAAGAAGCCGACAGCGGTTGTCCGCGCGGCGGGCAAGGCTGCGGCAGCTGCTCATCGCTGAACGGTTATTATGACATCACCGAGGAAACTGACAGCCAAGATGATAAAGACACCGCACGAATGTTGGCTGCCGGCGCCGGCAGGGTCTTTTGGCTTAAAGCGTTGAAAGCACATCTCGAAGAGGGGATAACCGCATTGATAGATATTATTGGCAATGATGTGGCTGTCTCGTCGTGCGTTGTGCGTGATGCGTGTTGCGGGAAAGGAAAGGCGCAATACGCAATACGCAGTACCATAATTGTTTGTGAGTCGAACAGTTTGCGCAGTGTTGTTGAACCCGGACTGTTTGTTATGATTAAAGACAACGGTGGGCAAAACTGCAAGCCGTCAGCTGAGGATGTTATCCGTTATGCAGACAGGGTTGTATCTTTCGATGGGAACGAATTCGATATTGACTTATCCGGTGTCAGTATTGTCAGTGGTAAATGGGCTATGCGGGCAGCGGCGACTGTAATCATAATGGCCGGCGGCGACAGTACCAGGATGGGACAGGATAAGAGTATGCTGCCGATTAGAGACAAGCCGATGATAAAACATATCATAGATCAGCTTCGCAGCCATTTCAATCAAATCATCATCAGCTCCAATGATGTGTCTAAATACAGCTTTCCTGACGTAGAGGTTATTCCGGACAGACTCGCGGGCCGGGGGCCGCTTATGGGTATTGCCTGTGCTTTGCGGGCCTCTGCGGATGACTTGAATTTTGTGATAGCCTGCGACATACCTGAAGTCGATATTTCTCTGATGAAAAGGTTGCTTAGAGAGGCCAGAGATATAGATGTAGTTGTGCCAAGAACAGGACAGGGTCGATGTGAGCCGCTTTTTGCTGTGTATAAAAAAAGCGCTCTTGCCGCTGTCGAGGCCGCTCTTCTCTCAGGGAATAATCGGATAATAGACGCATTAAGCGGCTGCAGGGTTAAATATATTGACCTCTCGGAAACAGGCGCTCGGCAGCTCAAAAACCTTAACACAATGGACGATTATCAGGATTTTATCAGGAGGAAAAACGATATTAGCGTTTGAGGAAGCTCTTAAAATTGTCTTGAATTCGGCTGGTCAACTCGGCAATGAACGTGTCGAAATTGGCTGTGCAGTAAACCGAATATTAGCTGAGGACGTCAAATCGGATATGGATATACCGCCCTTTGACAAATCAGCGATGGACGGCTTTGCCTGTCGCAGAGAAGACCTTGCCAACGAGCTTGCGATAATCGAAACGATACCGGCTGGGGTATCGCCTAAAAGAGAAATCGGGCCGAGACAGTGCGCTAAAATTATGACCGGGGCTATGGTTCCGCAGGGTGCTGACTGCGTGATAATGGTTGAGTTTACCGAAAACTGCGGTGAAAATAAGGTTCGATTTACCGGTAAGAAGACTGCTGATAATATTTGCGGCAAAGCCGAAAATATAAAGGCAGGCCAAATAGTCCTGTGCAAAGGTGTGCGCATAAAGCCCCAACACATTGCCACCCTGGCATCTGTGGGCTGTGCCAGGCCGTTAGTTGCGAGCAGGCCGGCGGTTGGTATTATAGCTACGGGTAACGAGTTAGTTACGCCGGCGGAAAAACCGGCGATTTCACAAATCAGGGACAGTAATAGTTTTCAATTATGTGCTCAGGCCCAACGTCTCGGAGCGATTGGGCGAAATTACGGTGTAGCTGCAGATACCGAAACGGAAATAAACGGCGTACTGAAAAAGGCAATTGCTGAAAACGA
>CAJVYN010000193.1 GCA_913009355.1 uncultured bacterium
CCAGCTAGCTGTTCGTTCTGTACCCTCTTTGTTCTCGTGTTTTTTTTTTAATGATACGGCGACCCCCGAGATCTACACTCTTTCCCTACGCGACGCTCTTCCGATCTCCAATATCAAAGACTTCAAAGACACTGAGCGCCGGAATGCACCATTGGCACTACCGGTAAAAGGGTTGAATATGCCTTTTGCTGACGCTGCACTGGTTGATGGCGCCAACGTGCAGATTGAGGCCCTTAATCCACAGGTGTTTACTGTTATGGGGCTGGTTAAGAATGCTGGTGCATTTCCATACCCCCCGAATGTCAGATATAATTTGTTGCAGGCGATTGCTTTTGCCGGCGGCGTTGATGAAGTTGCCGCTCCCCGCTACGTGCGGATTTATCGCCAGAACTCCGAAGGCAAAATTGTTGATGCAGCTTTCAAAATCAAAGGAAATGTACCTACAGCAGCTTCTAATGTTACCATTAAACCCGGCGATGTTATAGCTGTCGAGCATACAAGCCGGACCGAAAGACGTGTTTTGCTTGCTAATATGTTCAGGATAAGTACGGGACTTGGAGTATTTTATAATCCGGCGTCAAGGTAGAGTTGGAAAGGTATGAGAAAACAAAGAATGATGACATCATACGATTATTATTTTAAATGGGAAAATTGATCCTGATGAATACATTAAACAATAACGGCAATTATGCAGCACCTGAACAACAAGGCCATAATGCTGAAGTCCAGCCTTTGATTGGATTTATGCCGAGCAGCCTTTTTGA
This sequence comes from uncultured bacterium, assembly GCA_913009355.1. Lineage (GTDB taxonomy): Bacteria > Planctomycetota > Phycisphaerae > Sedimentisphaerales > Anaerobacaceae > CAJVYK01. Next base: position 765 of record CAJVYN010000193.1, read on the forward strand.
GGTTTTATTGCGCAACTTCTGGATACTCCTTATTTCGACGGTTCTGGCTTTAACAGGTGGTGCCTATTATCTTTTCAAAGCCACACCAATCTTTAGCAGCACATCGAGAGTGTACGTCGAGCAGAGCGGGCCGAAGATTTTAACTGAGGTCGAGGGCGTAATGACACAGTCGAAGAACTATCTCTACACCCAGGCTGAGCTTCTTAAATCCACGCCGATTGTGCGAAAAGCCCTGGATGCACGGGGTATAAGGCAGATGGCGATGTTTGACGACGTGGATAACCCGATCGGTTTTACGAAAAAAACGCTGCAGATTAGTGTTGGGAAAAAAGATGATATTATAAATATCAGTTACGAATCACCATATCCTGCAGAAGCCGCTGAGCTTGTCAACTCCGTAGTGGATTCATATGTAGTCTATCAATCTTCCAGAAAGCGTACTACAGCGGCTGAAGTCTTAAAGATTTTACAGAAGGAAAAAACAAAACGTGCCGTCGAGTTGAACCAAAAGCTAAAGGCCATGATAGATTTCAAAAAAGCCAATGCCGGGATGGCATTTGAAAGTGGCGTCGGTAATACCATACTCGACAGGCTTGCAATGCTTTCCGAGACTATGACACGTGTCCAGTTGGATGTTATTGAGGCAAAGACATTCTATGAATCCTTAAAGACGATGGTAACAGAGCCGGCTATGCTAAAGGAGTTCATAAAGTCTCAAAGGGCAAAGGGTGTTTACGTCTCAACTTCAGGTGAAAATGACAGACTGTTAGCAGAGATTGAACAGTTAGAATCGCAGATGGCTGACATAAAAGAGCAAGTAACGACTGATGCCGTTGTGGTTAGAACTCTGGAGAGCAAGATCAATAAATTAAAAAGCCAGCTTGATGACCATGATAGTCAGTTTGCCCAATATCAATTGACAGCAGCCAGACAGAATTACCTTGCGGCAGAGGAGAATCTACGGCAGATCAATGGCTATCTTGAAGAACAGCGTAAATTAGCTATCGAACTTAACGAACAGATTGCCCAGTACACCCTTCTTCGGTCGGACTGGGAACAAACCAGGAAGCTCTGCGACATTCTTGATGACCGTATAAAGGAAATTAATGTTACCGAAGATGTAGGTGCATTGAATATCAGCATACTGGAAGTGGCCCGCCCTGCAGATAAGCCTTTTAAACCTGAAAAGGCCCGGATCATGGCGATAGCACTGGTCAGCGGCCTGATAATTGGTGTAATTCTGTCACTCGTTCGTGACAAGATGGATCATCGTCTTCGTTCAGCCGACGAGATCTCGGCTGTTATCGGAGTGCCGGTTCTGGGGACTATACCGTCAATGTCTAAAAAAAGTAGTATCACCAATCGCGGTCAAAGGGTACACCTTGAACCGACGTCAGCGGCGGCTGAAGCTTATCGCACCGTTCGCACGGCTGTTTATTTCGGAGCACCAAACGGTCAGGCAAAGACATTGTTAATTACATCACCTGCACCCGGTGACGGTAAAACGACACTCGTGAGTAATCTGGCAATTACTATGGCCAAGGCTTCGCAGCGTACGCTTATTCTCGATGCGGACTTCCGCAAGCCTATGCAGCACAAAATCTTCGAGATTGATGATGAAAAAGGTCTTTCCAATGTTATCAGTGGTCAGGAATTACTGGCTAATGTTATCAGTAAGACTATCGTTGATGGCCTTGACATTTTGCCGTGCGGGCCGGTTCCTCCGAACCCTTCGGAGATGCTTAACAGCAAGGCTTTCAGCAGCCTGCTTGCTGAATTAGAGGGTAAATACGACCGTGTCTTGATCGACTCTCCGCCGGTAATGCCGGTAACCGATGCGCGCATTCTCGGCGCAATTTGTGACATAACGCTTCTTGTCCTGCGAGCTGAACGTTCGACACGAAAGACCAGTCAGCAGGCACGTGACGGCCTTCTCAGCGTCGGAACAAACATACTTGGCACCGTTATAAATGATATAAAGCGGAGCAAAGGCCGTTACGGTTACTACTCTGGCTATGGCTATGGGCATTATGGATACGGCTACGATGGCAAAAGAAAAACTAAAAGAACAACAAGGGAAGCGACAGAACCCAGGAGCAATGAATGAAACAACAGATTTCAAACAATTCTGTTGTTGGAATGGGCCGGTATGTAGATATTCACTGTCACTGTCTGCCCGGTTTCGATGATGGGCCGGCGACAATGGCGAATGCACTTTCTCTTTGCCGGGCACTGGTCAAAGACGAGATAGCTGTTGTGGTAGCTACGCCACATCAATTAGGCAGGTTTGATGGTAAAAATGAGGCGGATGCAGTACGTCAAGGGGTGTTTGATCTTAATAGAGAACTTAAGAGCAAGAACATACCCTTAATAGTTTTTGCCGGAGCCGACGTGCGACTTGACGAGAGGATTCCATACCTGATTGAGGCCGATCGTATCTTGACGGTTGGTGATAATAATCAATATCTAATGCTTGAGATACCGCATGAGGTGTTCATAAATCCGGAACCTTTAATAGCGCAACTTGCCTCTGACGGCATAAAGACAATTGTATCTCATCCTGAGCGAAACGAATTTATATGTAACAAGCCCAAAACAGTTCTGCCCTGGCTTAAGCACGGTGCCTGTTTGCAGGTTACCGCCGCCAGCCTTTCAGGTGACTTTGGCACAGCAGCTAAAATGATGGCCTGGAATCTGCTTCGCAGCGGACAGGCCAAGCTTGTAGCGACAGATGCGCATGACTGCAAAACTCGGGTTCCACGGATGTCGGATGCTTTTCGTTTAATTAGCAAAGGAATTGGCGTTAGCGCTGCTCGACGCGTTTGCATTGAGAACCCCAAAAAAGTGCTTGAGGGCAAGGTCCTTGAACCTGCTGCCAATTCGGTTGAGCAGGAGGTTTGCGGGTGAGCCGGCAGCAGGTTGACATCAACGAATATATTCCTTTGAATGAGACCTCCAGTCGGTTTGATACCGTTATGAGTGGCTGCTTATTTCACTGCTGGCATTTATGCCGTTTACCTTTGGTGCTGTTGAGGCCTGGAGCCAGTTGGTTGTTTGCGCCCTTTGTGGAGCGATGGCTGTGTGTCTGGCCTTAAAACTTATCTTTAACAAAGATTCCAGATTTATCTGGTCGTGGTCTTATGTACCGGTATTGCTGTTTTTGATAGTTGGTATAATTCAGCTTATACCGCTGCCGGTAGAGCTTGTAAGATTTATCTCCCCCAATACCGTATCGGTTAAAACCTCGCTGCTTGAGGATATACCAAATTCCGCCCATTTGCTGGAGACAATGCGTATTAGTTTTTACCCGCAGGCAACCTTACACGATCTTCGAATTGTATTAGCGGTCAGTACGGTTTTTGTTGTGGTTGTAAATGTCTACAAAAGGCCCGACCAGATAAAACGTTTACTCGCTGCTATCACGATTATCGGCGGTGCTATTGCGATGATTGCCCTTGCCCAGATTATTTCCGGCACGGACAGTATTTACTGGTATGTTCCGACCGGTAACAACTTTGCTAATGCCGGGACGTTAGATCGGAAGAGCGTCGTGTAGGGAAAGAGTGTAGATCTCGGTGGTCGCCGTATCATTAAAAAAAAAACAGCAAAACATATATCTGAGAAAGTTCAGGATACTAACGCCCGTGTATCCGCATAGTATCGAGTAGGGAACGCTGTGCGATCTTGATCATCGCTAGCC
>CAJVYN010000194.1 GCA_913009355.1 uncultured bacterium
TGTTCATAATGTGCTGCACCTATGCTCCACCAACCTTCCGCTCCGCTGCCCCAGCCCCCTTCCCACATCCTCATGTGATCTCGCGGGTCTAAGCCGTTAATCATATGCCTGTCTGTCGGTCGTAGGTCCCCAACGCCATTAGGCCCTGGCTGAGTGCTTGAAGTATAGGCGCACTGGTCTATTTCCTGCCAAGGCGACTCTTCCCAACCCGCGCTATATAACTTATTAATTACATTCTGTGTCCATCCGGTGTCATAGAAAAACATATTTACGGGATCTGCAACCGTAGCGGTGCAGTTATTAAAATCATCTGTTGTGTATGTGTATTTACTTAGATAGGCCGAGTGCTCGCCTATTTCCATCAAGGGTATTTTTTCGCTACCGAGTTGGTTTTTCTCTTTCAGGTATTTGACTTGTTCTTTCAGGCTTGAATCCAACTCCTTTTCTGCCTGCTGCTGCCCCACTTTCTTTGCCTTTTCCTTAAATTTGTCTTCATTCATCAACTTTTGTTTTGTTGCGGCTACCTCCTCAGATGAAGGTATGTGATAGTTGTAATGTCGGTCAACCTCAAAATATTTGACCGGAAGCGGCGAGCTCGGATCGGGAGGCGTCATATACTGAATAGAACTGGATGCCACAGAACCCTGCGAGGTGAGCGCCACAGGAACGAACAATGCCGCACCCAGTAGTGAAACAAATAAGGAAATGAGTAATGAAAGTCTTTTGTTGTTCGCAAACAAAGAGATCCCCTCCCCAAAGTGGTTTTATCCAACTAGGCCCGCTGCTCCTCCCCGGCATCAGAGGACGATGCTACCCATAAGAGCGGGCTTGGCCAAATGTCGCCGGACGCCCGAACCCGAATCTTACGGTAGAAATAGTAGCATTGATTATAATGATATCCTCCCGTACCCCCCCCCTTGTCAATAGTACTTTGGTATTAGATTTGGTATTAGATTTTTACTCTTAATTTCATTAGAAATCATCGCAGTATCGTTCCAACAAGTTCGAGTCCAGTCGAGTGTCAAGATTCTTGAAATAAAAAAATGCCTTAAACAAGGCATTTCTGAGAGGCGCTTTTCTGGTGGACGCGGTCGTACGTTATTGGAACTCTTCTATATTAAATCAGCTTTCAGAATCTGTGAAGATGATTTCTGCCTGATCAATTTTTGAATCCGTAAGAAGTGTTATTACAAAAATAGGGTGATCGGCCTAAAAACATGCTAACTGATATATGTTATCTGGAAAACGGTTGGAGCAAGCTGTTTTTCAGACAAGTCCGATTTTTCTGAGATCACGATTCAGTTCTCTGCTTGTTTCCTCCAGATTTGGCAGGTCCTTAACCTGATACTGCAACCTGCTTTCCCACATCCGGGCGTATTTGTCTTTCTTGTCATTCAGGCTTTCTTTCAACCTGCCGGGGTCGATGTCCTTGAACTCAGCTTTCGCCCGAAAGGAGTCTGGAATCCTTTGAAAATCGATATCATTAATTCCAAAGAGATAGTTCACATCATAAGATGTCCCTGGGTTCCGTTCTGCCGATAATGGCGCAGAGCTTTTCAATAAGAACTTCATCTAACGCGTAAGCCGGGAAGGAACGGGAAACTGCATCGCTATATGGAGAATGGATTTCTTTTGCTTCAATTGGAAAAACCAGCTTCTCAGATAATGTGAAATCGATTTTAACGCTCCTCGAATCCAACCTCGCCTGCAATGGTCCGACAAAATTGACGTAAGCCGTTAAGCTGTCGGCTCGTTCTTCGATTTTTTCTTCTGGCACCGCGAACTGGAATCCCTGTTCTTTCGCCAATATTGTTAAAACTTCATTTAGCTTCTCAAGCAGCTTATCATTTGAGATCTGTTGCGTAAGCGTGAAATCCAGGTCCTCAGAATATCGATAATCCGGGAAGTAGATTTTTTTCAAGGCTGTCCCGCCCTTGAAAGCCAATGGATCCTTAAGGTCGGAATCCGCCAATGCCAAAAGAATCCAGGTGATGACATAATCTTTCTCGATAACCTTGTCACTCATGCCCTCGCGAAATGCTGTCTTTGAAATTTCTACTTGTGGAATCATCTTAGGTTTTCGTTATTTCTATTAATTCATCCGGCTCAATGTTGGCCCTTACTTTCCATGTGCTCTTGAATTTGCCGGAAGCAGGCAAGGATGGATCGAGTAACGTATAGCTGCTTGTCATTTTTTTCTTCAGCCTTGAAGACGTCTCTATACTACCAAGGGAGTATGTTTCAAGAATGAATCCAAGTCTTTTGATAACACTCTTCCTGCCATACTTTAGCGCATAATCAATTAGCTTCCGGTAATCGACTTCGCTTCGCTTGGTCCAGATTCCCTTTGCAAGCTCACTGATACCGCCACAAAGAGCAGGCCGGTCAAGACAATCGATTATGGTTCTTTCAAGATCACTCGTCTTAATCTGCTGGGATGGTGTAACCCAGACGTCTTCAAGCCCCCATAGGTCTTCAGGTTTTGTATATATGAATCGGAAGGTCGCTCCTAAAATTTTCTTGGGAATTCTTCTGATTGGCGAACTAATATAAACCGTGAGTGCCGGTTGCGTGAGCATCTCGTGGATGTCCAGAGCGCTATAATGCGAAAGGTAGTATTGTTTGGGCTCGATCAGATGCCTGGCGATAACGAACCAGTTCTCTGTGTGCTCTCCTTCTTCACCAGCCTCGAAAGGAACGATTAAATACTTGCCCTTTGTCAGGCGGATCAGCCATTTTTTCTTTACGAGGCCACTTAGTATCAGTCGTATCGCATAATCAGAGACGCCCGCGGCTTCTTGAGCTTCCGGCAGAGTAAAGACCGTCTTTCCTTGAGCCGCCAACGAGGAAAGGAGCCTTGCCTCAGTATCGCCAAGTGATTTTGAGAATTCATTCATAAAGTCATCTTTTGTGTACATATTGTGTTCTCTCAAGACACATTATGTACATGAAACATAATTCCTGCAAGAGTATTTTCTGTGGAAAATTCGAGAAAGTTCGAATCCAGCCGAGTGTCTGGATTTTCTAAAATGAAAAATGCCTCTGTAGCAGGCATTGTTGGGAAGAGATTTCTGGTGGACGCGATCGTACGTTATTGGAACTCTTCTATTTTAATTCAGCTTGAGGAATCTGTGAAGAAGATTTCTGCTTGAACATGAGACCGGCTACTTGTGGGCTCAAATTCATATTGGACTCTCTTTTGCATGAAGATTTAACAGGGTCCTTTTTAATTGGCGACATAACCGCCGCTGCTGTTTACGTCTACGCAACTATTTGCACAATCACTGACTACATTATCGCCGCTCTCCGTTTCGGTTTAATTTCAGCTCTCGGCCTTGATCAGCTTCCAATCGTCATCCTGCTTGATGAGAAATTGAGGTGCGGAAAATGTTTTTTCTCCTTGATCTTCCTTCAATGTCACTTCTGTATCGACCATAGCAGAATTTCTTCCAAGATTAGTTCCACCAATCGTTTCCCCTTTTATCGAGTAGCTCACAAGCTTATCCGCATACTGTTTACATGTATTGATATAGCTGTCATACGAAGGACGGTCTTCAATTACCAAATCGGCTACCTTCTGACAATCATTTTCTTGCGTATATTTATAGAATTTTTCGACTACCTGCGATGGCGTATCGCCGTTCCCACAGCCGACAATCGTTATAGACATCAGCCCTACAAATATTGTTGATACTAAAAACAATATCGATCTAATAACTTTCTGTCTCATTCTGATGGAGAACTGCCCTCTCTTAATCGCCTCGGTGCCAGTGTTACCTGCCCCAGGTCCCCGTGTCCCAAATGGGAACATTGTTTGCATTGTAAATCACAACATTTCCGTCATTTTGAACAATTAGCCATGCACCCGGGCTGTTCCATGTTGCCGAATTCCAATAAGGTTGACCAGCAGAATTATAAGTAACGAAATTACCATCATATTGCATGGGGGCCCAACCCGGAGAAGTTTGTATTCCTATGTTCCAAATGGCCCCAACTCCTCCCTGGTAAAGAACCAGGTTGCCGTCAGTCTGATATATGAATTCAAATCGGCCATCGTTTGAATATCGAGCCATGCCGGGCGCAAGTAGATCGCCAGGCGATAATATGTTTGATGTTATATGAACACCAACGCCAGTGCCGTCATTCCAGACATTGTAGCCGCAACTGCCAAACAATCCGGCATTTTGGGCATCCCAGAAGAATCGTGGTAAATAACCCAAGGCATCGTTCCATACGTGCCATTCGGCGAGATCGAATGATGAGCCATCTGGCTCATGTGGAATCAGACAATGACTAAAAATAAAAGGGAAGGAGTATTCTATATGTTCATAATGTGCTGCACCTATGCTCCACCAACCTTCCGCTCCGCTGCCCCAGCCCCCTTCCCACATCCTCATGTGATCTCGCGGGTCTAAGCCGTTAATCATATGCCTGTCTGTCGGTCGTAGGT
>CAJVYN010000195.1 GCA_913009355.1 uncultured bacterium
TTGTTCATTTTTCTTTTTTTTTTTCAAGCAGAAGACGGCATACGAGCTAACGGACTGTGACTGGAGTTCAGACGTGTGCTCTTCCGATCTGCTTTGGTGTCCGTCCAGGCAGCTAAGAAATCTCAAGTTCAAAAACAATATTCTTTGTGGAAATTATGGTGTGAACCAGTCTATATGCAAAAGCTCGTCCGGCAAGAGAAGTCACGCCGAATTCATCGGGACGCCTTTGCGCACTGCAAATATACCACGAGCCGGTGAGACGTTGCTGATAGTCGATAGCGGCTATAGTATGATAACCTGGTGGCACGCAGCGGATGTTCCTCCTGTTAGCCTTGGTAGTACCATAGAGGATACTGCTTATATACCCGGCCTTGTGATTAACAAGGATAAAAAAAATTTATGGTCCGGTCAGGAACAGGACGCTATAAATGGACGCCATCCCAATAAGACAGTCAACGTCGGATTTGCAGACGGCCATATCAGCCGCACAAAGGCCGATGATTTATTTGTAGAGAAAACCAGCGACAGTTATAAAAATCGCAGTCCTCTCTGGCTGCCAAAATGAAATAAGCTAAAGAGAAGCTTCTCTAATAACAGCTTGTATTTCACCGTCGCTTAAACATTCAACTACCATTACTGTTCTCAACTCAAATTCGTCATTAGCAGCAAATTTTTTATACCATTCGACTCTTCGAGGAAGATTTGTCTCTGCCTCTGCAAAAACTCGCCACTTCCAAAATATCACAGAACCGCCGTATTTTTTTTCTACCCATGTCAGGTCATATACTTCAACGCCTTTGGTGATAGCTTCTAAGCCGTCATCGATTACGCGGCTCCATTCTGCATCTTCAGGAACTACAGATAAATCATAAAATGGCATTAAGCCCAGAGAACCACTCATTTTTCTCTCGACACGAACGACCATATTATCTTCCAAAGGAGTTGTCTCGATTATAGCAGTATCCAGATGTTTATTCTTTCTCACCCCATTCGAGATATCCCACAAAACCAACTCTTTTCCCGTTTTGGTCATATAAATATTTAATGTGCGTGATACCCATTTCTCCTGTATAGGTTCTTTCTTATCGGGGACAAAACTTGAGATATAGATGTTTTTGACTTTCTCAATGGCCTTGTAAATCTTATCTATGGTAACCGCTCCTGCGGTTGGCGTATTGAGCAATAGAGCAACCCCTATCAATATAACTGCCGCTGCTGCAACGGCAGTCTTTAACAAAGGTTTCAAATTCATTGCTGAGACTTTTCGTTTCAGTGCGGTGGTAAAATCGAAGGTTGAAGCCGACTGTTTAGTGATTACTTCATCTTCACGGTTTATGACATCTACCTTTATTGGGAAACCTGCATAAAGATTATCAGATTCAGCAAACACTTCAGCTTTAGCAGATTCATCTATGTGGTATATTGTAACGACCTCAGATTCAGCCCGTTCGCTTATCGCGTACACAGTGTTATGTAGCTGCTGCATTTTAGCCAGACAGTCTGGACAAGTAGCTGCGTGTGAGGTGAACGATTTGCGGAATTTTGCATACTGGTCATTGGCAGGGTCAATTCCATAGGGTACGGCATAGTCAAAAACATCAGCCGCTGAAACCTTTTCGCAGGGAAATTCCTTTCGAGTCATTTTGTTATGAAGCAATTCCTTCTGAACTGTTTCTCTATATTGATATAGTAGTTTCCGGCAATCGTGACAGACACACAAGTGTTTTAGGGTTTCCGCGTTGGTTTTGCGAAAGGCCATTGTCACAACTGCCAAGATAGCGGCTCTGGCTTGTGAACAGTTAATGCTATCCTTAGCAGGCTTCTCTGCAAAGAGTTGGCTTAATCGGCGTAACTGTTTATGGTTAAGATTTAGCCCTCGGATTATTTCTAAATCTTCGGAACACTGTCGACAATTATCCAGATGTGTTGTTATCGGTGTTGGTATTCTAATCTCTAAAGCCGGATCTAACAAGCCAGGGAGAAAAGGTTTTACAACATTACAAGTTACTTCCCCACCCATATAGGCAAAATGAAGCTTTAACATCTCGATAGCAGCAGAATCGTATTGTTTCTGCTGTGATTCAAAAGCATTGGCTTGCGTTAACACCTCTTTAAGCTGATTTACCTGCTTTTGGCAACGCTGGCAATTCTCAATGTGAGTGGTAATATATTCCGGAATAGGTTCGCAGCTTTCGCTATAAAGAAAATCATAATAGTATGACTTTGCCTGTCTGCATAATAAATCGTTATGTGCAATCATTCTAACTGCCCTTTAAAAACGGTAGAGACTGACGTAATTTCTTTAGTCCTACAGATATATATCTACGGACGGTCGCTTTTTGCAAACCCATTTTCTTTGCTATCTCACCAGTATTAAAGTTATCTCCATATCGCAAAGCGATCGCTCGAGCTTCACTGTTTGGTAACCGCCCCTTAAGAAGTTCAAACATTTTCCCCATCTGCTCTTTTGCAATTAAGGCGTCTCCCGGACTGCTTTTGTTGATGGAACAATTAAAATTTTCACCGTATTTATGCATATATTCCTGATACCTCTTTACTCTCCGAGTACAATCGATAATGTCGTTGGTAATCGCTCTATAAAGGTAGCTTTTTATATTTTGGATGCCTTCTGGTATAGGTTTATAAACAAGGGCAAGAAAAAAATCCTGAAATATATCATCCACATTCGATTCATCCTTGGTATTGTAACGAATAACGGCGCGGATAAAATCCCCATATTCGGCAAAAACCTTGGCTGCAATATTTACACTATTTGCACAGCCATTAGTATTTGCGATTGGTAATGGCACTAAGCTTCATCTCCAAAGTGATATCTAAAAATCACAAGAAAATCACGCAATAAGATCGAATACGGACTCATTGATGAGTGATGTTCATAAGATTTAGACTGTTTTTATTATATAGCAGCTGTCAACAATTACAACCAATTCGTCATACAATGTCTATAACGTCTGTATGGTGGTGGTAGGTGCTGCCGGTTCGCTGCCTGTCGAAATTGGGCAGGAAGTCGAGGCGGTAAATCTGGCTGAATCGTTTCTTCAGCAGGGCCAACTGCCGGCTGGGACCTATGCAGTAATGTCCAGAGTAGGCGAAAGATATGTTTTCTATGCACCGCTGTAAAACTAAGAAACGGGAAGCAGTAAACAGGGGGCAGAATTGAGAATGGAAAGCGGTAAATCGCAAATCGAAAATCAACCGGGCTGGCAGTTTAATCGTCAGATAAATGTTTCTGTACTGATTCAGTTGGTATTGCTGGCCTCTCTGATTGTGGGCAGTTGGGTCAATCTGCAGCGGCAGCTCGATTTGCTGCAGCGCGATGTTACTATGCTGCTGGCCAGCCAGAAAGGCTTTGGGCAGAAACTCGAATCGCTTTCAGCTAAGAGTATTACATACGAGTATCGCCTGCGAGCGGTTGAAAAAACCTTAACTAAATCGGGTATGCCGCAAAAGAGTTTTTGAACGGAGGGAAATAATGAGCAGCGCCAAGAAAGCTGATGTGAATAAGCTGGACAATCCAGCCTGGCCAAAGGCTAACCACCAGGCCAGAACAGAACTTTGCGTGTAAGGAGGTAACGAATTATGCGAAGCCAAAGGAAAGGCGGTTTGTCGGCTACAACGCAAGTGAAGGTGTTGAGCCCCGAAATATACGATGTTGTAGATGCTGACGTTTTTCATTATGCGGAAAGCAACACGAAGGATGACGTTATGGTAAGTCGTCACTTGGTCTACCGAGGTCTAAGTCCGTGGCATGGTATGAGATGGAAATTAAATGAACTTGGGAGATCTTCTGTGTTCTCGAAAGAGTATGTTGTTTTAAGTCGACAAGGGCGAGAATCAACAAAGGATGCAGAAGAAGTTGGACTGACTGATAGTACTCTGAGCTTGGGAAAGCCAAGTACATGGGGAAGCGGTCAGCGATGGAGAGACTGTTTGAGAACTTGTCAGACAAACACCCAGAGGTTAAGTGGATGATGAAAGTTAAACTCAAACAGATAGCCATGAAGGCGAAGCAAGATAAGCGAGTGAAGTTTACGTCACTTGCGCATCATATTAATGAGGAAAATCTTGCAGAATGCTATCTAGAGCTCAAGCGAAATAAAGCTTGTGGGATAGATGGAGTGACAAAAGAAGCCTATGGTAAAAATCTGGAAGAGAATCTAAAACAACTGGTAACAAACTTAAAGAATAAAAGCTATCGTCCGAAAGCTGTTAAACGCGTCTACATACCGAAAGCAGGCAAAGATGAGAAGCGAAAATTAGGGTTACCGAGCGTTGAAGATAAATTAGTGCAGATGATGTTGAGGAAACTACTGGAAAGTGTTTTTGAAGCTGACTTTGTAAATCACTCTTATGGTTTTAGACCCGGCAGGAGTTGTCACGATGCAATCAAAGCATTAGATAACTCGGTAATGACTAA
>CAJVYN010000196.1 GCA_913009355.1 uncultured bacterium
TTGCAATAATGCCAAAGGTTGGAATTGTCGCCACAGGCAATGAGCTGGTTGCGCCGGCTCAAAAGCCGAATGCTTCGCAAATCAGAAACAGCAACAGCTTTCAACTATGCGCCCAGGCTGAGCTTCTCAGAGCAATTGTCCGGAACTACGGCATAGTGGCCGATACCGAAACGGCAATTGACAGCGTACTGAAAAAGGCAATCGATGAAAATGATGTGGTTATCTTTTCGGGCGGTGTTTCTATGGGTGATTACGATTTTGTGCCTGGGATATTTAAGCAAAACAATATAAATATATTGTTTGAAAAGATCGCTATTAAGCCCGGTAAACCCACAGTTTTCGGTACATCTGGGAAAAAGTATTGTTTTGGCCTGCCGGGCAATCCGGTATCAACATTTGTTTTATTTGAGCTTTTGGTTAAGCCCTTTTTGTATAAACTGATGGGGTACGATTATGAACCTCTTAATATCCAGATGCCTTTAGGTGTGCCTTTGATAAGCAAGAAAGCTAAAAGACAAAGATGGCTTCCTGTGGCAATAACAGATAAAGGTATGGCCAAACCGGTTGAATATCATGGGTCTGCGCATATCAATTCGCTGTGTGGCGCTAACGGCCTGGTCAGTATGGATATCGGTGTGTCTAAAATTGAAAAGGGAACAGCTGTAGCAATCAGGCTGATTTAATATGAAAACAGATTATCTGAGAGTATCGGTTACTGACAGGTGCAATTTGCGGTGTGTCTACTGTCACCCTATGGGGGGCTGTAATCTTATTGATCGCAAAGAAATACTTAAACTTGAAGAAATACATCGTATTGTTGAACTATTTTCCTATTGTGGTATTCGAAAGGTTCGGCTTACTGGTGGAGAACCTCTAATAAGAAGAAATATTGTATATCTCATTGAAAAATTATCAGGTATCGAAGGAATTGAGGAACTGTCGATTACAACTAATGGCGTGCTTCTTGCTTCATTAGCCCAGGAATTGAAAGATGCAGGATTGCAACGGGTTAATATCAGTGTAGATTCTATTGACCGCAAAAGCTATAAAGAAATTACCGGTTTTGATTTGTTGCCAAAAGTAACCAAGGGTATTTACAAGGCGTTAGAAGTTGGTCTAAAGCCCGTCAAAATTAACAGTGTTATAATAAAAGGTATCAATGTTTCACAAATTCTACCTCTCGCAGAGATGAGCATCCATCTACCAGTTGCGGTCAGATTTATTGAATATTGCCCAACCAGCCAATATACAAAGCCGGCTAGTGACTACATGCCTAACCACGAGCTTCGCAAAGTTATTGAGCGCGAGTTTGGCCCTGTCTCAATTGTTTTTACCGGTGCTGCTAATGGCCCAGCTTCGTATTTCAAAATTCGTAATGCAGTAGGCACGATAGGTTTTATTAATGGCAGGAGTTCAATGTTTTGCCATGATTGTAATCGCCTTCGACTGACAAGCGATGGGAAAATCAAGCCTTGTTTATATTCTTCTCAATATCATGATATCAAAAAACTGATCAGAGATAATGCGGATGATGAGCATATACTAAGGCTGTTTGAAAAGATATTATATGAAAAAAACAAATATACAAAGCTAAGTTCATCTGCGAGTGAGTTTGATATGCAAAAAGTCGGAGGCTAAGTTTTATGAATAGTGCAAGCGGTATGGTAGATGTAGGCGATAAAGAGATTACAGTCAGGCTTGCTAAAGCTGAGGGTTCTATAAAGCTGGGAGATGATGCGTTTGGAGTCATCAAGAATGGGACTTGTATCAAAGGTGATGTACTGGCTACAGCAAAAATAGCGGCAATACAGGCAGTTAAATCTACTTCTTCAATGATCCCTCTTTGTCACAGTATTTTAATCGAAGCGGTTAAGGTTGAATTTGCAATGCTCGAAGAAGATTCTTTGGTTAGTGTAACGGTAACAGTAAAGTCATCCGGTAAAACCGGCGTTGAAATGGAAGCCCTGACAGGAGCCAGCATAGCGTGCCTTACTATTTATGACATGCTAAAATATGCTGGCCAACATATGACAATAAGCCGGATAAAATTACTCGAAAAGACAGGTGGGAAAAGTGGCGACTATAAAAGGCAGAATTAGAGCGATATCGATCTCTGCAAAAAAAGGCTCAAAAAAAACCAATGTACCCGAAGCTGAATTGAAAATGGACTTTGGTATTGTCGGCGATGCCCACGCAGGCAATTGGCACAGGCAGGTGAGTTTGCTGGCTGTTGAATCGATAGATAAAATGATAGTGGCTGGCGCAACGGTCTCGCCCGGAAATTTTGCGGAAAATATCACAACCGAAGGTATTGAGCTACCAAAGCTGCCTATAGGCAGCAGGCTTAAAATCGGCGGCGGTATAGAGCTTGAGGTAACACAGATCGGAAAGGAATGTCACAGCAGATGCGAGATTTTTAAACAAGTCGGAGATTGTATTATGCCGCGAGAAGGTATTTTTGCAAAAGTAATTAAGGCTGGTACGATAAAAAACGGGGATTCCATAGAGGTACTAAATGATTAAAGCAGCGATTTTGACAATAAGTGATAGTTGTTCAAAAGACGAGCAGCAAGATTTAAGTGGACAAACTATCGCAGACATTCTGAAAAAAACAACTTTGATGTATGTGACAAACTAATTGTAGCTGATGAGGCTGAACAAATCGGGTGTGTTCATTCAACTGTGTAAATGGCCTTAACGATTCTTAGCGGGTGTGTTCATTCAACTTATACGACAATGCCTATTCTTAGTGACGAGCTCGAGGCCCAAGGCACGAACCAGGCTATTGTCATACCAACCCAAAACAAACTTCAAACTTCCCACAGGTTAAATAGCTCCTAATTTCCCATTTCTTAAAAACTTCGGTGGAGGGCTGATGAAAAAATAAAATCCATTACGCTGCCTGCTTTTCCATCTCAACTTTCAAATCCCGCCAGGGCTGGCCGTCACGAAGCATCGCCCAACACCTTACCAATAACTTCCTTGCCACCGCTGTAATAGCTATCTTCTTACGAGACCGACTGCCTCGAAGAAGACGATTATAGGTTTCACGCATCCACCGATTGTGTCGCAGACCCAGCCAGCAGACTTCAACTAACAAAGCTCGAAGCAATTTATTACCCTGCCCACTGATCCGCCCTTGCCTTTAGCCATCGACAGTCCTTCCTTTTCCAGAATTGCACGTATATTATTCTTTATCTGCGTAACCCTCTTGACCAGCCTCTGACGATATTGAATCATAGCTCGTTTCTGACGAACCTGACGTTTTGGCATATGCGCTGTTGGCAATTGATTCATCGCCGAGAGTTGCGCCAACTTCAAAGCGTCTTGCCCGTCATTTTTGCGCTTAACATTTTTCCATCGCCATGCTTGTGTGTTAGGATTAGCCACCTGTACTTCAATACCCAACGACTTGACAATGTCATAAACCCAACCTGCCGATGAACATATTTCGAGTACTACTCGTTGCGGCGACTTTTCAACAATTATATTATGTATTCGTTTCGGCTCGGTTCTGACCTTGTCAAATTCATGTTTACCGGTATTGCTGTTATAAAAACAAACCACTGTCTTGCACTTTCCCAAATCCATTGCTAAAATATTCATTGTCAGGCCTCCTTGTTAGGTTGACTTGAAAATATTGAGCGATCCCAGTGATCAGCTCGTCGCGGAGATTATATCCGCTATAATTAACCAGCGGGGGGCCTGGCTTTCATAGTTTCTTAGTGGCTAAAAAAATCCGTGTAATCTGTGCAATCCGTGGTTATTTTTTTGTGCCTAATTCTTTTTTCCGAGATGCGCTTCACGCTTCACGAGATACGAACCACCATTTCACCATCCAACCTTTTTTTGCCAGCCGACAGATACGCAATACAAAATCACCTCCCCCCACTCGTAACAAAGCTTCATACAAAGCACCTGCTGCTGAACGCTACCTTGCCATACAAGCTACCTTGCATAGCCATATACTATATGTTCCCCTTTTACACTTTTCCGAGATGCGCTTCACGATATACGAAATACGATTTGTTTCTTTGTGCCTTTTCATGGCTAAGCTAACTCAACACTCAAAATTCAAAACTGTTAGTGCCTCTGTCCCTCTTCTGTCGTCCGTCCTCCATCGTCCATTTTTACTCACTTTTTCCAAATTTTTACGCATTTTTACAACTTTTTTCTCACTTTTTCCAATACTGTTCGGCACTTTATTTGCTCTGGGCATATTGGGGATATAAAGAAGCGTTTCTTAAAAGAAATGGGAATATCAAGCATTGATTCGTCGTGGCCGGAGATTATTTCTGCGCAGCACAAACCACGGCAGCGGTCTGATTGAAGACCGGCCTTGAGGCTAATCAGCCGGTAGTTTGTTTTTGCAGACGCTCAATGTGAGCGAACAATTCCTCTTCATCCGCCCA
>CAJVYN010000197.1 GCA_913009355.1 uncultured bacterium
TATTTAACAATACTATCGTAGGCAACATGGCCAACACAGGCGCGGCTCTGAGTGGTTGTGACTTTATTAGCAATAACATCATAGCATTCAATAACGCTTTAACTTCAATTGGTGGTATTTATGGTGCCGGCGATAACTCTTACAATAATTTTTGGATGAATGAAGGCGGTAATTTTGGTGGTGGCGCCACAGTAGGAATTGGTGATACTTATGCTGACCCTTTCTTTGCCATACAAGGCTATTGGGACGATAATGGAACTCCAAGCGATAAAAGTGACGATTTTTGGGTTGAAGGTGATTATCACTTGAAATCAGCAGCAGGCAGATGGGATCCGAATACAGAAACTTGGGTTATAGATGACATTAACAGTCCTTGCATTGACGCTGGCGACCCGTCTGACGATATAGGATTGGAGCCTAATCCTAACGGCGGGAGAATCAATATCGGAGCTTACGGCAGTACAGCAGAGGCAAGTAAGTCTTCATCCGGTGTAGTTGAACCTATATGCACTGAGTATCCCGCTATGGATTTCAACAAAGACTGCAAAGTCGATTTCAAAGACTTTGCTACATTTACGCAAAGTTGGCTTGAATGCAACCTGCAACCACAGTCGGCTTGCTGGGAGTAGATTTGCTCTACAAACAAAGCCAGCTTGCCCCCATCCCCGAACCGTCCACGCTTTTACTTACGGTGGTTTTGAGGAAAAGACGTATTTCGTGAAGCCCTTCGACTTGGCTCAGGGCAAACTGTGAAGCGTATCTCGAATGGGCAATAAATAACGATGTCTATCTCATATGGACAACGATTTCGACTCTGCGGTTTCTTGCTTTACCGCTGGCTGTGGCATTTGAAGTGACGGGGCGACTTTCTCCGCAACCTACCGCTCGAATTCTATCTTCCTGAATTCCGCGTTTGATAAGGTATCTAACCACGGACAGAGCGCGTTGGGAGGAAAGTTCCCAGTTGTCTTTCCACTTTGATTTTTTGATAGGGTCGGAATCGGTATGGCCGACAACATCTATTTGCTTGCCGGGGTATTGACTCTGCAATACCGACCGAATATGGTCAAGCTCAACACTGGTTGTCTTTTTCAGCGTAGCTTTGCCCGGTGCAAACAGTATCGCATTCTGGAGCGTTACCGTAATCGTTCCAGCCGAAGAGTCAAGTGAGACGTCATAACCCTTACCAAAACCGGTAACCTCAGCCGGACTCTGACTGCGTTCAGCGATTTGTTTCTGGAGGCCCTCGATTGTCTGCTGGCCCTGTGAAATCTGCTCCGCAAGCTGGCCCTTTTCGGCCCTTTCACGTTCCAGCAGGCCCTTTAGATTCTGATGCTCCACATTCAAAGCATTATATTTTTTCTTCCAGTTCGTACAGCCGGGCAAAAGCATAATTGATACAAGTCCAATCAGCATAATGATAGTTTTTTTGTTAGCAGCCTGCATTCGATATCTCCCTTCAACATTGAATGTTTACAATTAAAAGAATAGTAAACAGTCAATAAAAAATAGTCAATAGTAAATTGAAGATTCTGTCGTGTAAAATCATAACAGTAAATACACCCAAAGACAAGAAAGGACCGTAAGGAATTTGTCGAGTTTTTCTAAAAAATGCATGGAAGCCGGCCCAGGCCAGGCCGAAAAATGGTGCGATGAAAAAAGCCACGACCACTAAAGCCGGTCCGATTACCGCCCCCACAGCCCCCATTAAATGCACATCGCCGAGCCCCATCGCCTCTTTTCCAAAGCCCAGGGTGCCAAAGATACGGGTGGCCCAGACAACTCCGCAGCCGACAAAGTAGCCCCACAAACTGCCCAGAAGTCCTGCAATTACAGGCTGTTGCGAGAAATTCACCCACCATGTGCGTATCGGAGGACTTTCCCGACTAATCCAGAAAGCTGCCAGCGAGCAGACGATAATCGGCAATAAAAAAAGGATTTCCCTGCAAACTTCCAAACGGTGGTTAATTCGTCTCTCGTCGCTCGTCTCTTGTCGCTCGTCACCCAAATCACAACTCACATCGTCGGTTTCATAACTTCTTTTAATTAAACCGGTTGTTAGAAGTACCAGGGAGATGACTAATCCTATAGCGGCGCCGGCGGCCAGTGAGGCGGTCGTCGCCGAAGCACTGGGCAAAAGGGCATAGCCGCGAATTACAGAAGGCTCGATTATATAAACGCCCATACCCGAGCCAATCACCCCTGCTGCGGTAGCAAACCAGCAAATTGACAGTGGAATGACCCACAACTCCAAATCAATTGCTGAAGCGGCAATCAGCGCTGCCAACAAAATTATAAAAACAAGATAAATAAACCAGCCGCCTTCAACAAATGCCGACAGGCCCAACGCCCCGTTAATCTCGAAATGGCGGAGGCCGACAACAAAATACAGTAGAAATAAGCCGGTGAAGACCGAACCGGTCAGCAGTTCGATAACAAAGTAACGCGGCGAGATTGGGGCTTTGCAATACCGACACTTAGCGCCTAAAAGCAGCCATGAAACCAGCGGTATATTATCATAAAAATGAATATGCCTGCCGCACGCTGGACAGCTTGAAGGCGGCCTTATTAAGGACATGTCACGCGGCAAACGATAAATGACAACGTTCAGGAAGCTGCCTATACAACAGCCGAACGCAAAAATAAAGATAAGCCAAATCCATTCCGGCACTACCACAACGTCTCCTTAGTTAAAGTGCCTAAAGTTATGGATTATTTTTTAACTTTAGCTCACTTTAGTTCACTTTACACTTTTCGTTCTCCTGTTAACTGCTGCGGCGACTTTCAGGGGCAGGCCGAACAAACGAATAAAGCCATCCGCATCCGCAGGGTCGTATTCAGCGCCCATTGTAAAGCTTGCCAGATCGGCCTGATACAGACTGTTCCGGCTTTTTACACCAGCCGGCGTACAGTGTCCCTTGAACAGTTTCAGCTTAACCTCCCCGGTAACATTTCGCTGAGTAACATCAACAAAGGCATCGAGTGCCTCGCGCAATTGGGAAAACCACAGGCCGTAATAAACCAGTTCAGCATATTTTAGCGAAACTTGTTTCTTATAATGCATTGTTTCTCTATCGAGCGTCAGACTCTCTAATGTATCATGAGCAGTTACGAGTATCGTGCCGCCCGGCGTCTCATACACGCCGCGTGACTTCATACCCACCAGCCGATTTTCGACCAGATCAACCTGCCCGATACCATGTTTGCCGCCGAGCCGGTTCAACGTTTCAATTAGCTTTACGCCATTGTTTCGTATTGCGTATTGCGTATTGCGTATTGCGTAGTTGAGTTTCACGGGAATACCCTGCTCAAACCCAATCTTGATATAATCAGGCTTGTCAGGTGTTTTCGAGACCGGCCGGGACATAACAAACAGATTATCTTTTGGCTCATTAGCAGGGTCTTCAAGGTCCGCTCCTTCGTGGCTGATATGCCAGAGGTTACGGTCGCGGGAATAGATTTTCTTTTTTGTCTGCTCGACGGGAATTTTGTGTTTTTTGGCATAATCGATAGCTGCTTCACGGGAAGTTAGCGTAAATTTCGGGTCTTTCCAGGGAGCTATGATTTTCAGCGACGGGTCAAGTGCCATATAGGTCAATTCAAAGCGTACCTGGTCGTTACCCTTGCCGGTCGCTCCGTGGGCTACCGCTGTTGCACCTTCAGCGTGAGCTACTTCGACCTGGTGCTTTGCGATTAAAGGCCGGGCAATGCTTGTACCGAGCAGATAGCCGTTTTCATAGACCGCGCCGGATTTGAGCATCGGCCAGATGTAATCTTCGACGAATTCGGCTCGCAGGTCTTTGACTACGCACTTAGCCGCCCCGCTTGCCAGCGCCTTACGTTTAATGCCCGCAAGCTCATCGCCCTGGCCGAGTTCAGCTGCGAAAGCTATTACCTCATAGCCGTAGTTTTCTTTAAGCCACGGCAGGATTACGCTGGTATCCAGCCCGCCGCTGTAAGCCAGTACTATCTTTTCAGATTTCACCATTTTTGCCTCGGTACCATTGCGAAACATTTCCTGAATGATTTTAGCCTTTCAGCTTTGGAATAAGTATCTTGCCGAATTCCTTCGAGGACTCAACCAGCTCATTCATTTCCGCAAGTGTAACCTGCGGCATATCGCCAGGATATCTCGTTTCAACTCCGTGGACGGTAAGTGCATCTGATGAGTCTACCAATCGGGAAAGTTCCGGCAAGTATGGCTCAGCTAATTGTATCAATCGCCGCAGGTCGTGCGTTTTCGGTGATTCGACGCCATAGAGGGTAAGAGCCGCTTTGAGCAATTTCTCAACGAACTGCTGGCAGTGAAAACAAACCGTCTCAGTTGGACATAGCTTACTGTCCGACAGAATCTCCACTGTTGTC
>CAJVYN010000198.1 GCA_913009355.1 uncultured bacterium
CAAAAGGCGCTGCTATCAGGAAAGCCACCTTTAGCGAATTTAATAACCGTGATTATAAAGACCCGCAGCCCCTGGTAATCCTTTCACCTGTGAAACTAACCGGCGGCAGCGAGATTTTAACGATGGCAAACAAAACGCTTGTGTTTGTCGAGCAGAAACTGCAATTGCCTCTGGATAGATTGCATTGGAAAAGCTACGACGTTGAAACCGCAGAGGACGGCTCCCAAACAGCTCGCTTCGAGGCGATCATTAAAAACAATGGTACCGGCGAGCCGGTTTTTAAGTTGATTAAAACTTACAAAGTCCTGCCGGACAGCTATATGCTGGATTGCAATTTAACTGTTGAGAATCTATTGGCTTCCGAGCAGAAGGTGCGTTTCAATTTAACCGGGCCGACCGGCATCGGCAGAGAAGGCGTCCGGGGCGATATGAGAAAAGTCGTGGCCGGCTTTAGGAATTCGCAAGACCAAATTACCAGCACAAGACTTAATATTAAAAAACTACACAAGGCAAAAAATGTCAGCGACAGACGGCTTATGAAAGGCGGCGACCATTTTCTCTGGGTCGCTGCAGTCAATAAATATTTCGCCGCAATACTGGTGCCGGTTCCGGACGAAGGCAAGAACTTCTGCGACTGGATGGCAGACAAAACGGGTGTGTTCTACAATCCTGATAGAGACGGGCGCGGCGATACCGGCGATGAGACTATCGGAGTGGATTTGAAAATCGCAGCAACCACCCTGGCCTCAGTGGGCCGGGCCGCCAGTACAAAAACATATAACTTCCAACTGTATCTGGGCCCCAAGGACAAGCCCCTTTTCGATAAAAACCAGCAGTACCGAGAACTGGGCTTTGTCCAGGCGATAGATTTTATGCCTTGTTTTTGCTGCCCGGCGAGCATTATACGCCCCCTGACATTCGGGATATTGGCGGCAATGAAATGGATGTATGGCCTTATCGGCAATTACGGCATCGTAATTATCATATTAGTACTTCTGATTCGGCTTGCCATGCATCCGATTACCAAAAAAAGCCAGGTCTCGATGAGCAAATTCGGTAAAATCGCTCCGATGGCAGAAGAGATAAAGAAAAAATACGCCAACAACAAGGCTGAAATGAATAAACAGGTGATGGCCCTTTACAAAAAGCAGGGCGCCTCGCCGATTATGGGCTTTCTGCCGATGCTTGTGCAGATGCCTATCTGGATTGCGCTGTACAGCGCAATATATGCCAGTATCGAATTACGCGGCGCTGCGTTTCTGCCGTTCTGGATTACCGACCTTTCAGTTCCGGATGCATTATTTAGATTTTCAGCGGTAACCCTGCCTTTGTTCGGTAAATTAGATTCCTTTAACCTGCTGCCGCTTTTGATGGGACTGGCTTTCTATCTGCAGCAGAAGCTGATGCCCTCCCAGGCGGCGGCCAACCCCCAGGCCGCTCAGCAGCAGAAAATGATGATGATTATGATGCCGCTGCTGTTCCCGCTGATGTTATACAAAGCACCGTCGGGATTAAATCTGTATATTATGGCGAGTACCTTTGCCGGTGTTATCGAGCAGCACGTTATTCGCAAGCACATTCGCGAAAAAGAACAGGCCGAATCACAAGGCCTGGTTGCTGCAACGAGTAAAACCGGTGGAAAAATCAAAAAGAAAAAACCCAAACCGTTCTATAAAAATTAGAGCTTCCCGGATAATCTCCCCCGGCCAAACTATAATACCAATTGGATTTAATTCTTGCGCCCACTGTCATTCCCGCGGAAGCGGGAATCCAGTTTTTGTCGTATCCTGTCCTGGGTTGTGGTTATGTCGTAAATTATCATATCGCCAAGCGCACATATTAAATCCAATTGGTATTATATCGAAGTGAAAATACAAAACACGAGTCACGACGACGGGGCACAAGTTACGAACTATGCTCTGATGATGTCGGTGATTTTCATTAGTCGGGTGGTGTTGTCACGCTCGGCTTCAGCTAATTTAGCAAAAATAAATTTAATAGTTTCGTGCAGCTCCGGAATGACAACGTGCTCCAATACGTTAACCCGCCTGCGAGTCATCTGTAACTCCACAGCAAGAAGACGGGCCTGCTTTTCCTTCTCAGCTAATTCAATCAAATCATCGAACGCCCGCTCCAAAGCCAATAACGCAACGTCCAACTCGCCGGAGGTCGTTGCAAAGCCGTAACAGATAATCTGGCCCGACATTTCCTTGGCCAGATGCGGAACCTTTACGTTCATTATACTGGCGAACGAAACAGCCAGCGCAAACTTCTTCGTAGGAACCGCAAGGGCGGCTTTCGTATCTTCCGGCTCCATCGTCGCACGGGCCAACATAAAACGGCGACACGTCTCTAAAAGCTGGGCCTCAACACGCTTGCGCAAGGGCTGAATCTGACGGGCGATTTTAATTAACTGCCGCGAAATCTCATCCCGCTTTTCACTGAGCAGACGATGGCCCCTGCTGGCAAGGGCAACCCGCTTACGAAGCTGCAATAACTCCATTCTGGTAGCATTTACATTCTCAATCATAATTTCACATCTCGGTTCGTTTTTTTTTACCGCAGAGACCGCAGAGCACGCGGAGATTCTTAAATATTGTCATTCCTGGACAAGCAAAGAATCCATTTCCTTTTTTTCTTATTCTATTTCTCTGCGCTCTCGGCGTCCTCAGCGGTTAATCTATTCGTTTTGCGGAATTTCGGCATATACTTTTCTATAAGTTTGACGTCGATTCGCTTTAGCTCGGCGTTCTCGAACATACTCAAAAGTTCCCAGCCCAAATCGAGAGTTGTCTGGATTGAGCGGTTTTCATAGTAATTCTGGGAAACATACCGGGCCTCGAATTTATTTGCGAAGAGCATATATTTTTTATCTTCTTCTGAAAGGGCGGCTTCGCCCATAATTGTCGCCAGCTCCTGCGCTTCTTTGCCGCGGGCATAAGCGGCGTAAAGCTGGTTGTAAAGGTCGGCGTGGTCTTCGCGGGTCTTGCCTTCGCCGATACCCTTGTCTTTGAGCCGTGAAAGACTCGGCAGAACGTCCACCGGCGGAGAAATTGCCTTTCGGTGCAGTGAACGCGACAGGATAATCTGGCCTTCGGTGATATAGCCGGTCAGGTCCGGCACCGGATGGGTCTTGTCGTCCTCCGGCATCGTTAATACCGGCACCATTGTAATGGAACCCTTTTTGCCTTTGATTCGCCCGGCCCTTTCGTAAATGGTTGCCAGGTCGGTGTATAGGTATCCCGGATAGCCCCGCCGGCCCGGCACTTCTTTTCTGGCGGCGCTAATCTCACGAAGGGCCTCGCAGTAGTTGGTCATATCATTTAAGATTACCAGAACGTGCATATCCAAATCGAACGCTAAGTACTCGGCTGCGGTGAGCGCAAACCTCGGCGTTGCTATGCGCTCAATCGCAGGGTCGTTTGCAAGATTGATGAACATAACCGCCCGTTCAATAGCGCCGGTTTCCTGAAGATCGTCGATAAAGAACTGGGCCGCTTCAAATGTGATTCCCATAGCCGCGAATACGACTGCAAATTCGCCGCCGCCCAGCACCGTTGCCTGACGGGCGATTTGAGCGGTTATATCGTCGTGCGGCAGGCCTGCGCCGGAAAATATCGGCAGCTTCTGGCCGCGAACGAGCGGATTTAAGCCGTCAATTGTCGATATACCCGTCTGGATAAACTCGTTCGGGTAGTTACGGGCGTAAGGATTGATTGGGTTGCCGTTAATGTCCAGCCTTTTGTCCGGAATGATGGCAGGGCCATTGTCTTTCGGCTCGCCGAGCCCGTTGAAAACTCTGCCTAAAATCTCCGGCGAGACGGCCAACTCCAGCGGCTTGGCCAGAAACCGAACCGTGCTTCTATTAACATCGATGCCTCTTGTCCCCTCGAAGACCTGGACGAGGACTTTATCGTTTTCCACCTGGAGAATCTGGCCGTGCCGAATCGAGCCGTCGCCTAATTCGATATCGACTATGTAGCCGAACTTGGCCTCATCGACCATTTCGACCATCATCAACGGACCGGAAATACTGGTAACTGTCTGGTATTCTTTTATAGATAACATCTCAAACTCCTGTTTCGTGTCTCGTGTCTCGTATCTCGTGACTCGTATTTTGCTACACGCTGTTTGCTACTTTCAATTCTTTCATCTGCTTATCAATCGTTTTTCGTATCTGTGTGATTTTGGCAATATCATCCTGCGGGATATATTTTGCCCTTGCGATTTGTTCCCGCACAGCCAATTTGAAAATCTGAGTGGTTTCAACCTCAGTCTCGATAGCAACAAGAGCCTGCTTGTGGAAATGCAGAATGGTTTTTAACATCTCGTACTGCTTGAGCATCGAGGTATGGGTATCGACTT
>CAJVYN010000199.1 GCA_913009355.1 uncultured bacterium
TAAATTTTACAATCAACATTTCACCTCTCACCTGCGCCTATATATGACTATGGTCGCAATCTGCGCCGGACAAACTGACACGTGTCAGACTGTCGAACCTGTGTAACCAGCAGCTAAAGGAGCGTTTGCCGGGGATTTGTAAAAAAGGTTCTATGAATTTTAAGGACTCTAACACTGATGACAAAATCAGAAGAAAAAATAGAAATCTCCAAAATAGCTTCACGGCTAATTGAAGACGTAAGGACAAAGTGCTTGGCAGAGAATAAAAAGGAGCTGCAGCAGAGCAAAGATACCCCGAAGCAAAATAAAGCTCCTGCGAAGTAAAACAAGCTTACTTTATGGCTAATTAAATTCGTTTTTTGGCCTAAAAACAGCCCTTTTGACAACAGCGAGAGATTCGCGGAGGGCAGCGGATGACTCACTCCGCGGAGTGGATAACCTACTCCGTGGAGCGAACGACTGCCTCCGTGGAGCGAATGACTCACTCCCTGGAGCGAGAGACTGCCTCCCTGGAGTGGATGACCTACTCCCTGGAGCGAATGACCTACTCCGTGGAGTGAGAGACTGCCTCCGCCGAGTGGACGATTTACTCCGTGGAGTGGATGACCCGCGGGAGCGGGTAAAAACATATTGTAACTTTTTTATTGAAAGGACTTGAAAATGCCAGATTACATCCCAGGAAGTGACACAGGATTTCAGGCGTGGGTGGATAACTTTGTTACCTATGCCAACACCCACCTCGCAGAGTTGGGTATAGGCCTCCCCGATATAATACCTATATCGACTGCCCAGACAGATTTTGATACGAAAATATCAGATAATGTTACCGCCCAGCAGGCAGCTCAATCGGCACGGCAGGCAAAGGATGCCAGTCGCGATACACTCGAATCACTAATCAGGGCGTTGGTGCGGCAGCTTCAGGCGTCGGGCGATGTCGATGATGCCGAGCGCGCAGCGCTTGGAATTACCGTACCTGATACAATCAAGACCACCGCTACCGGCGGTATCTCTACAAGGCCGATAGGATCGGTCGATACCAGCCAGCGGTTGCGTCATGAGATTCGCTTTGTCGATGAGGCGACCCCGACGAGTCGGGCAAAACCTCAAGGGGTGATGGGCTGTGAGATTTGGGTAAAGGTCACCGCACAGGGAGAAGCGCCGCCAGCCGACCCCGATGAGCTTAGCTTTGTAACGTTGGATACGGCAAGCCCCTATACTGTAGAATACGATGGCGCAGATGGCGGAAAGACCGCTCATTATATGCTCCGATGGGTTAAGACCAGCGGCGATAAAGGCCCGTGGTCGGAAACCGTCAGTGCAACGATAACGGCATAAACGTTTCCGGCGGCGAAAGTCCGCCAAGTAACACGGAAATGGTTGTTTTATAACTGAACAGTTGTTAGTGAATAGTGAATAGAAAGGGCAGGTCTGGGGTGTGACTCATCCCAGCCTGCCAGAGTTCGCTTTGGATTAACTTAAGCACATGCCCGCATGTAGTAGTACGTCCATTCACCTGTTATATCGCAAGCTTCGGGAATGTAAATATCTTCTATACAGGGGCTTTCTTTATACCTAATCAGAACAGAGCTACTACAACTACCGCTATCGGCGGTTTCGCAACCCCACCGCTCATAGTACTCCTCGTAGTAGCCCCCACACAGATTGCCAGTATCGCTACAAAATACTACATCATATTCCTGAAGGAGGTTTGTGCAGGAATAGCCTGCAGCACCGGTTATATTGCTAAGTTGGGTATCGCTAATATCATTAAAGCTGCCTGCAATAGGTTGATTGGAAATCAAAAGAGCTACACCTTCAGTCCAATCCATACCGAAGAAGTCAGTATCGGTGCGATAGTAGAATTTGTTCTTTGTCAAATCTATAATTCTTACATAGTCATTATCAATATCACCAAGCACAACGAAATGTTTCTTGCCGGGAATATACAAGATTACCTCGCAGCCGCTCAAACTCTTAAGTGTCTGGATATCGGTTTTGACAGCACGAGAGTAAAGACCCAGGCCTTGTGCAAATTGTTTCATCGCCAAAAGGCTTGTGTCGTTGTTCGGTTCGGTTACCAGTTCGGCAAGCTGAGAATCGGTAACGTTCTTATCTAACTGGCCGGTAACATATTTTAACGCTGCCGTTGCACAGTTCTGGGTTTGTGTGCCTTCAGAGACTGCAAACGCTAACCTGTCAGCCAGGAGCAGGTCTGTATCAACTGTATCCGAATAGCGATACATTACGGGTTTATTAGTAATGTCTGAAAAGTGTTCTATCAATGCATCAGATTCATAGCTGACATCGAAGCTGCCGATTTCGGGAACATTTCCATTGATAGAAGTGATATCCCACAAATCACGGGCTAATAATCTATTTGTTACGGCTTCATAACGCTCTATCAAAATGGTAGCAGGAACCCAATTTTCCGATATTAATTGATAATTGTCATAATATTTGTACGTCATCGAATTATCGGGATATCTTGTTGAATAAGATATTACGGCGTAATCTTTCCCCGGGTCCATTACAAAGAGCATTTGCGAACCGTCTGAATTGTTAAGCGTTAGATGTATCTGCGTTTGGCCGTCGATATATTTCTCGACTGCTGAGGACTCAGCAGCAGAGAAGTTCTCATACGTGTAAAAGCCATATCCCCAGGGTATGACGCCAGCGGTTAATGGACCATTGACTACATGCGGTGTGTTACCTGTTGAATCAACAATCGCATGATTACCGGTTGCGGAGTAAGTGGTGTATTTTTCACCGTCCCAGGCGAATATACGCTTGGCGTTCCAGTTCAGGTCGAACTGCTTAGTCATAAAATTGCCTGCCAAATTTGCGCCTGGCTTTAGCGAATCTGTGCGTGAGTCTGCATTGATTTCCCAGTAAAATCTGTCTCCATCAAATCTTACGACTACAGTCGAGGCCATTGTGTATTCATTAGACAACTTATAACGAACATTGAATGGTATGGCGTCGAGCTTCATCTTTTGGATATTTTGGGTTAATCCTCGTTTGCTTGAGTTGCTTTGATATTCTTGAAGTTTTTCATTGATTCGATTGTTGATTTCATTTGGGTCTGTTGTTTTTGGCGCTCTGTACTCTTGGCGTGTCGCTTCGATGGTACCCGCGGGTATCCAGGTTTTTCTTTGTTGACTGGTTAGTGTCTGAAATAGTTGCAAAATTTCAGTTCTGTCTAATTCCCTGTCCGCAGAAACAGTGCTGCAGGCAAGTAACAAGAAAACAACTGCCAATAAAAGATTCTTGGTTTTCATAATTCAGTTCCTCCTTTACATAAAATATGGTTGACAAAAAAAACCGCTACAGAAAAGTGTTCTAAGGCAGAAATATCGAATACTTTCTGTAGTATATAGCGACAAAAATGGAGGAAATGTTGATTGTTATTTTTAGAAATATGAAGATAAATACATTAAAAGGCAACGAAAGGGGCAAAAATTTGCGCCGCTGGTGTTATTGGGTCTTTTCAAGCCAATAATCGACAAACAGCATTAAGTCATTAACGTCAACATTGCTGTCAGTGTCGAGGTCTGTTCCTTCGCACCAGTTTGGATCGCTACAGCCCGCTTTTTGCCAATATGAAGCTATCGCCGCAAAGTCAATAAAATCAACCTTGGTATCTTTATTGAAATCGCGTGTGCGGACATGTGAGAAAGGAATCTCGTAGGTCGGATCCACAGCAAGCGATTCGTAGAATCCTACATTGCAGTCACCTATGGCTATAGCATTATAGTCAACAATAAACCAGTTGCCTGCATTGCCCTTTCCAGTAAAACTAAATCCGTCAATTTCAAGAGGGCTATCGTACCAACGATATACAAACGCTCCATCATCTGCGGCCTCGAGAAGTGAACCATCATAATGTTGGGTGCTTTCATTGAAATCCCTGGCTGACAGTACTCCATAATACCTGTCCGTTCCTTGAATAGCCAGATCGCAAGGCCAGTTGTCGTTAACATCTGAGCTAACAATGATAGTAAGCCTGGTCCCAACCATAATATCTCGACTGTCAAAAGGGGTATTACCGTCAGCTTCACATACCCTCGTTGAAACCTCTCCCACAACCACCGAAGTCATACTAAAAAATAGCACCAACAACGCCATTTTTACTGTTACTATTGATACTTTCAAAAGGCATTGCGAATGCTGATAGCGGACAAAACTGAAATATGCAGGTGATAACCTAGGGTATTTGGCTGTCATTTACCATCCTCACTATAAAAAACAGACAATCGAACTATATATAATTTGGTCGCATAAGTCAAGAAAAATACAGTCTGAAGCGTAACCGGTCAGTTATGGGTGGGAAGAGGCTGGTTTTTGGTACGTTTTTTTGTGAA
>CAJVYN010000200.1 GCA_913009355.1 uncultured bacterium
TTCTCTTTTTTCTTTTTTTTTTTTAATGATACGGCGACCACCGAGATCTACACTCTTTCCCTACACGACGCTCTTCCGATCTACTCTTTGTCTTAAGCATTGGCTTGACTTTATTTTGGCTGTTTAGTCGGCAGCTTTTACCAGGATTGCTGAAAGCACCAAAGAACGAGCTCAAAACGCAGAAAAAACTATTCACGATTTTGTCAACTATCTTCGGCTGTACAGCGGCTGTATTTATATGCTGGGTAGTATTTATTAGTTTTTCATTTCTCAATCTTGATGCAGCTGACTTTTTTATCTGTGCGGTGTTTATGGCTATCCTGCTGCTTAGTGTTTACAAAAGTGTCCACTTCATTTATTTAGTAGTTCCGCTGACCCTTGTGGCCCTGTGGTCTGCTGACGCTGGCGCCGGCTATACCGGCAGATATATCTATCCCTTTGTCACATTGCCGGTATATGTCACACTGCATATTATTGTCTCGCTGTTATCTAAAACCACTAAAATCAAGCCAAAGAATATCATTTTTGTGACGGTAACAGCGATTGCCGCTCTGCTCTTAATGACGGTACTAATTAATCCTTTTAAATTTGAATTGCCTGTTTGGAATTTGAAACAATTCCTGGATTTGCGCCGGATATGGCGCCCGATGTATGAGCGTATCGGCAACAACCCATTAAATTATGCGCATTTATTTAGCGTGCTTTATATTGTAAACGCCGCTTCAATTGTTATCTGGTTAACCGTTCCTTACTTACGAAAAGTCTTTCTTCAGCTGCCAAATAAGACTGACGAAGAGTCCCAGGGCGATACATACCAACTGCCTAAAATTGATTTAGCGTTGATGGCTATTGCCGCTCTTACGGTATATATGGCCATTCGTTCCCGCAGATTTATACCGATAGCGGCTATCGCAGCATGCCCGATTCTGGCAATGCTTATTGACCAGACGGTTCGTGCAATTTCGGCTGCACGCAACTTCCACAAAAAAAACCGTTTCTGCATTAGCCCAATGCCACACAGACTGCAATTGTTTTTCACCCTTGTCGGAGTCGCTGCGGTTTTAACTTTCGGTATATGGTGGGGGCTTAAATTCAAACGTGTTTATCTCGACCCATGGCCTACGGATGTAAAATTAAATTCTGTTTTTATGCGGATGACCGCCTCGGATGCCAAGCCGTTTTACGCTATGAAGTTTATAAAAGATAACAAACTAAAAGGTAAAATGTTCAATTACTGGACCGAAGGAGGCTTCATCGCCTGGGGCCAGCAGCCCGACCCAAACACCGGCCAGACACCTCTGCAATTATTTATGGACGGCAGAGCACAGGCAGCTTATGAGCCCAGAGTTTACACACTTTGGGCAGAAACTATGGCTGGAGGCCGGATTGCAGCCCAGCTAATGCAAAATGCCCAAGCAAGAAGACGTGCGCTGACCACCGCAGAATACATCAAAATAGGCCGGTGGATAGATAAACAGCTAAAAAAACACAACGTTTGGGTAGTCTTAATGCCCTCGAACCAGTTTGGTACGCCTTTTGTAAGAGGACTTGAAGCAAATCGCAATTGGCCTCTTGTCTTCTTTAATGACAGGCAAAAATTGTTCGTCGATATAACAACACCCCAGGGGAAGGAACTTTTCGATGGTATACCTAATGGTAAAACAGTTTATCCCGATGAATTTTCCAAAGACCTTATCCTTGCCCATCATCTGCTTTCATCTGTGAAAGGAAAAGACGCACATAAACAAGGACTTGATTTTGCCATCAAAGCCTTCGAATTAAACCGGTCACAGGTCTCAATGCTGAAAGTAATACGTGCTGCAATATCCAGCGAGTTGAGACCTCGCGTTAGTGACTTCTGCAGAAAATACTTCGATGATTTTATAAAGAATAAGGACAGTTGGGCCGAACAGGATGGATATTTCCACAAAATTGCATCCGCTTCGGTCGCAGCTGGTTATTTGCGACAAATCGCCAAAATACAGAGAAACGCCGAACTTGTGCGGTATTACGATGTTAAAATAAAAGAATACAATGATGAACGAAAACAGCTGCTTAGTAGAAAAAGGTGGTAACAATAACCAATTATCAAGTGATTCCGCTTCTATCAGCGTTTTCTTTCCCTGTTATAACGAGCAGGATAATCTCGCCGGAACCGTGGGACAGGCCGTTGCCGTCCTGGAAAAACTCGGTGTCGATTTTGAAGTGATTATCGTTGATGACGGAAGCTGCGATGCCACCGGCCAAATCGCCGACAAAATCGCCGACCAAAACAACAGGGTAAAAGTGGTCCACCACAGCATTAATCTTGGTTACGGAGCCGCCTTGAAATCCGGCTTTAAAACAGCGGCCAAAGAGCTTGTCTTTTATACCGATGCTGACGGCCAGTTCGATATCAACGAAATGCCGCCATTGCTGGCGTTGATGAAACAATATGATGTTGTTAGCTGCTACCGGTTGAATCGTCAGGATTCTTTACTGCGCAAAATCAACGGCTGGTGCTGGACAAAATTAGTGTGCCTGCTATTCGGTATGAAAATTCGCGATATCGATTGTGCTTTCAAATTATATAAAAGAGAAATTTTTGATAACATTAAATTGTCAAGTACAGGGGCTCTGATAGATACCGAAATTTTGGCTCGGGCTATTCGCAAAGGTTATACTATTACTCAAAAAGGCGTGCACCACTTTACGCGAACAGCCGGGGCGCAAACCGGCGGCAACCTGCGGGTAATCTTTCGTGCGTTCAAAGAGCTGTTTAAATTAAAATCCGAAATCCGAGGTCCAAAATAAATATGAAATTCTGATGTTAGAAATTTCAAAACTTACCGGTTTAGTTATTTGGAATCCGGCCATTTGAGTCTGTTGCAGATTTCGATATTAGAATTTTATTACTCAAACTGACCGATGGCCAGTTTGAAAAATCAAAAATCAAGGATTAAAAATCAAAATTGCGGAATCCCGACAAAGTCGGGATGGCTTTTTGATTGTTTTTGTTTTACGGAACATATTTTATTAAACAATGAGTTATATCAATTTCGGGCCGTAAATCGGTCAGTTTGAGTTATTAGTGATATGAGCGAAAAAAAAGTTAATTTGTTTATCTACGGCTCGCTGCGTGATCCTGCAATCTTCAAATCCGTCAGCGGCTTGAGTTTCACACTGAAACCGCCTCAAACCAATGACGAAACTCTTCTGGCGGAACCCGCCTTGCTGCCATACTACCGAAAGCTCAGTCCTGACAATGTCTATTTCTACGCCGTCGCAAACGCGTCTTCAAAAATTGAAGGCTTCGTAATCCATGATGTTCCCGCCAGGGCAATGGCTGAGATAAACAGGTACGAAGGAAAACGCTACGACAGAGAAGCCGTCCATGTCAGTACCGCCCACGGCCCCATCGAAGCCCAGGCCTATCTGGCAACTCACGAGTCAATGAAAAAACATTTCGGCGACAGATTCCACGTCAATTTGATACACGAACTCTGGCTGCGAAAACGCATCGAGAAGTTTATCAAAAAACGCACCCGCCCCGGTGAGCGAACAGCAGACGCTGAGCTGGAACGACAAGCCGACAGAGAGCTGCTTGCAACTACCGAACGTGACTTGGTCCTAAGCCACTATGGCAGCGACGCAGTCAGCGATTATTATCTCGAACATGAGCTTGACCGGCCCCGGCCGAGCATAAAACATTTATACAACGAGCCGAAGGCGAGGGCCTTTATTAAAAATTATCTGGCTTTAGTCATAAAGCAGGTACTGCTTAATCAGCTCGAGGAAAAAATCCAATCCCGATACCGATTCGAACTCGAGCATATGCGCACTTCAGAAAGATATTTCAAGCGGTCAGTTAGTATGCTTATGGCTTTGCAAATGATAAACGCCAACAGCTCGGCGGTCGATTTGATTATCAAAGAATGTCTTGAAACAATGCCCTACGGTAAGTATGACCTCATTGACTATGTCAAATATGCTATACGCGCATCGAGAAGTATTTTTGATACTCGTGTTGCTCAGGCACATCTTAATCGCATTCGTTCGAACTTTCAGCCGGGCCTTTTGCCGCTCGGAGCCGAGCTTGAGTTGAGCAATCTCGGCTCGAGTACTGTCGAGCCGCAAAGAAGCGCAAAAAAAAGGATTGACCCGATATATGACGGTTTCAGGTATTTTCATGATTTCCAGATCGGAAGAGCACACGTCTGAACTCCAGTCACATTCCTTTATCTCGTATGCCGTCTTCTGCTTGAAAAAAAAAAAAAAAAACAACCAACCTCACCTTTTCTATAACAGCACCTCCATCCCTCACACCCCACTACTCACTCAATCCGCTCCTGCATCTATGCAATAATC
>CAJVYN010000201.1 GCA_913009355.1 uncultured bacterium
GCGACTGATCGGTGTGGATCGGGATTGGGACTCGGCACACTACAGAGCTGTTGTTTTTTTTTTTAATGATACGGCGACCACCGAGATCTACACTCTTTCCCTACACGACGCTCTTCCGATCTATAGCTGTAATAATTTCTTCGATTCTGTCAGCCGGGGCAACAGCCATTACTACATCTTCATAGACATCGATAATTGCTTTGGCCTTGGCATCACCACTCGGCGGACTAAAGAAGGTACCAATTAGTATATCGCCAGCTTCTGCTGCGATTTTGTCATTAGAGGGCAGATTTTCAGCTTCCGAAGCGGGGCAAATCACTTTTATACTAAAAAGCCCCTCAGCATCAACAAGCCTTAAAATAGCGCTGATTTTGATTAGCTCGCGCGCCCCAGCCGTCACTAAAAGCGTATTAGTCTTCGGAAGCTGCGAAACCGTGCCTATTCCAATCTCAGCCAGGTATTTTATACCCTGCTCGGCTGATATGCGTTTTAAGGAAAAAACCCTGTATCGCGCCGGCTTGGAAGCAGCGCTTTGCTCCGCAGCAGGAAGGAAACTGCCGCATAGGGCAACAATTATTCCACAAATAAAGATAAAAGCCTTACTACAGTCTCGGCCTTGAAATCGCCGTTCTGCCACCATAAATCGCTCCATAACTCAGAAAATCAAAATCTACATATTTACATCCACAGCTTTATAACCTCTAAGTACTTATCGGACACCTTAGCCGAAACTGTTAAAATAACCCCTTTTTTCAGGAATCATTACCAAAAACGTAAAATTCCCTTCAATTCTGCAACCTGGTTCAAAGCGAAATACTGCCCATACTAATCAGACATAGAAAACACCCGAAAGTTCCTTATTTTCAGCTAATAATTTAGGGTAGCTCTAATAATTGCTTTTGAGCGGCAAGTAGAAGATTTTTGTTCTCTGGCAAAGAAGGCGAAGCCGCTTTATTCGTAAATAAAGCGGCTTTTGCCTGATGCCGACCAGAGATAAAAAGATTCGCTTGTCCGCCAAAATGAATTTTTAGAGGTTCCCTTTATCTATCTACTGGTAATAAACCCTAAAAAAACAGCAAAAACATAATAAAGGCAAACGGGCTCTAAATGTGTCTTAAATCAGGCGGAATGCTTCCAATTTCCAATTGAAAATAGGAAGTTACTGCTCTGTTACTGCTCAATCGAGGAGTTGTCATTGCGAGGCCTGCGGAGCAGGCCGTGGCAATCTCAACCGTTAGTTTTGAGACCGCTTCGCTTCTGTTTTTTCTTTTTTTTAATCTGTGTTTATCTGCGTTAATCTGTGTCTAAGTTTTGTTTTTTGTCTTTTGTTTTTTTTCGACACAGATTTACACTGTTTTTTTTACTAATTTTATCCCTGTCCATTCGTGGCTAAGTTTTTCCTGTATTCTGTCTCCTGTATTCTGTATTCTTTGCCACCAAAACACTAATTGTCATTGCGAGGCCTGAAAGGCCGCGGCAATCTCAACCGTTAGTTTTGAGATTGCTTCGCTCGCAATGGCAGTCCGTCAAATTACAAGTAACAGAGCATTAGTGCAGAACTATTTCTTCTTCGGACTGTTTGGCTCCGGCGAGTTTGTGATCTTTTTACCCCTGCTTGCTGACAGGTCTCGATTTGGATCTGCGCCGGCGTTTTCCAACTTTTTGCCTAAACGGCCCAGTTTTTTCGCTTCTTCGCCGCTTATACGCATAGCTTTAAACTGGGAAATGAATTTTTCCATCAACGCTGCGTTTTCTTCATCACTGCGATCCGAACCAGCCTTGTCAGATTCGGCATCCGTCTGCATAGTCTTCAGTTCGCTGATGAGTTTTCCCATCAACGCTGTATCTTCTTCAGCGATTATACGCGGGGCTTTTACGTTCACGGGTGCCGGGACACGGGATCCTGGGGCTGCAGCAGCCGTTCCTTCGCCTTCTTTTCCTTCGCCTTCTTTTTTAAGAAGACTTCTTTTCGGCGGCCTCTCAGGGACAAGCTCGAAAGTCTTTTTACCATCTCGGACAACTACAAGACTGTCTTTTATCTGCTCAATAGTTAAATGTCCCACCTCGCTGGATTGTTTAACCCAGCGAAGACCTTTGCCCGGCTCATCAATCAGCGCCAGCGACATATCCGGACGTTGCGCATAATAGCAGGTGCCGATAAGCTTAAATTTAGCTGAAACAGTTTTCGGCTTGGGGCCGGCCGGCTTAGCTGACCTGCGAGTTACACCGGGCTTTATTTTCGGTTTACGAGGCGGATTCAGATATAGTGCAAAAGCCTCTGCCTGCTTTACAAGCGGCGAGATTTGGCCCTCACTGCCTTTGGCCTTATTGCCTTTGGCCTTATTGAACTTTTCCACTATGCCGGCAGAATTTAGAAACTGCTCGATTTTGGAATCGCTGCGAACACCGGAAACCGCAGGAAAAACAAAAAAAACGGTCGCCAAAATCACCGCCATAATACCTGTTATTCGCAATGTCTTTATCATAACGAGAATACGGAATTCAGAAGACAGTAGCCGGAATTCTTAATCCCACAGCAGGATATCCCACGTAGCATTCTACTTACCGCTTAATCCTTAATTTCTCCTTTCTCTTTGACATCGACAGCGGCATTTGGTTCCCTCCAGTGAATTATTTTTTCCAGATAAAATTGCTCGTTTCCCGCATAGTTGGCGCTCTGCTCTGTAGTATGGCAATCGGCACAATCCAATCTTGGCTCAGCAGTTTCGACCTCGCCCTGCGTTTTGATGTGTTCGGAGCCCGGCCCGTGGCAGCTCTCGCAGCCGACATTTTTCAAATAGCCGTTTTTTTGCTCCGAAATAAAGCCACTTTCATACTCGGCGCCGACAACATGACAGCTAACGCACTCCGGGTCGAACGCCGAGCCAACTTTTTCAAGCGTCGTATATGCGTGTGCGTGAGCTGTACCGTCCCACTTTTCATATTCGTACTCATGACAGGGCCTGCAGGACTTCGAGCCGGCATACTCCAGGCCATTCGACAAAGCAAAACGCGGCTGTTTCTCTAAAAGGTTGGCCTCTTTAACAATCTGCTGGTATGCTTTGTATAATTCAACGAGAGACTCGGCCTGCGGCAGATTTTCTGTAACCGGCACAGCGGAAAAACCAAGCGTTAATTTACCGCCTCGCTGTTTAGTTCTTATCTGCAATCTGCCTACATATTTACCCAGCCGCCCAACTGATAAAATCAACGGCTCTTTTAGAGGGGCGCTGATTACCTCCGGCTCATCCGATTCAGCGGGAACAATAAAACAATCCACAATTCCCATTTTCACAATTTTCTCAATAGCGCCGGCATCACGGGTGTTGAGGATTAGAATATTGACCGAATGCAGATTCGCCCGTGGACCAAAAAGTTCACTGATTTGCTCTATCGGCCTCGATTCTGCGTCAAACGCTGCGACTGTCACAGCCACGGTTTCTTGCCGCAGTAAAAACTGTTTTGTAAATTTCGCCGGCACATTGACATCAGCCGTACTGTGAGAACTTATGATATTAAAAACCGAGCCAATGCTGTCCAGCAGTCCGAGATTTTGGGCTATTTCGACATCTTTTTCGGTCAGACTGACTAAATCGTAGTCGAGCAGACTAAGCGCCTGGATTATTATATTAAACTTGATTAGATTCTGCTCACTTGCCTCTTCCACAAGCAGGCCCGTATCGACAATCAACCTTCTTTGTACGGGCACGCCGGCCAAGAGCGCCGAACGTCTGTCAAGTCCCCCGAGTTGTCCGCCTGAACATCCGCAGGGCTGCAACTGTCCAAGTTCATTGCCGGTCAAAAAAACGGTAATCACATCAGTTTCAGGGGCCGGTTTTGCCGGCGACTTCGTTGACACAGCTAATGCGCACAAAGCCCCCGTCGTCAACACAAAAACACAAATTACTAATCGCATCATACGCAGTATTTATCCTCACGGTTTCACCTGTGCCACTAACGTCTCTTGGCTTGACGCCTCTATTTTTTCCTTGCATAGAACCCGCGACAGGCAATTTCAAGTTTCTCGCCGCCTTTTATATTCACAAAAAACACGTCTGTGAAAATTCTTGCTTTACCTTCGGCAGCCGGCGGCATTATCTGAAGTTCGAACTTATAACGATTGCCGACTTTCTCCTGGCTCAAAACTCTTATAATATTCTTTTTCGATGATACCGACTCAACCTCGAAATCCTCCTCATAGTTATTGAGTATCCAGACTTGCTTTGTTACCGGCTTTTGTGGTTCAGCATTGAAAACGCTAAGTGCAGGAGATCGG
>CAJVYN010000202.1 GCA_913009355.1 uncultured bacterium
CCATCAAACTTTGTTTTCCACCCAAAAATCCACATCACCCCTTAATAACAACCCCCAAAAATCCCAAATTTCCCCAAAAAAGTAAAAGTAAAAAAAACTCTTTTTTAACAATTTCACATTTTGAACAAACCGGGGAATTTCCTGAAAGTTCGAAGTGATTTTTGCAAAATTACTGATGGGCGAGATATGAGTCTTAGTATTCAGCTTTGACTTTAGCCAGCGTTTTTTCTATTTGCCCCTGACATCTTTGACAATTGCAGATACCCACGCTTTTCAAATGAGAAGTGCCCGCTATTTTCCTGGTCTCAATCAACCTGGCGCCTTTGGCCTTGACCTTGCGAAAGGCCAGCTTCGCCTCTTTTTTATCATGCGAGCCTACTGCATCAACTACCACGCTGACCTTCCTGCCGCGCTGCAGCAGCCCTAAAGCCGTCGCTTTAACGGCATCTTCGGCGCAGGCGCCGATTAAAAGAAACTCATTAGCCCGCACTTCACTGAGCAGTCTTTCAATACGAGGCTCATCGAACGGGTCAACGCATCGTTTATGCAGAATAATCTGCCTGTACCGCCGCAATATATCTGTGGGCAAATCAGTACTGCCATCTGCCGGAAAATTGGCCCGATTGTTCAGTAATGTGTATCGTATCTTCCTTTGTCCGTCTGTGCCGTCAATGCAGTAGTTGACCTCGCTGTGGTTGTTATGGTTGGGGTAAACCTCGCAGGTCGAGATTATCGGGATATTCCTGCGTCTTGCCCAGGCCATCATTCTGCGCACATTGGCCAAAACCCTCCTATGGTTCCTTATACACGCTGAACCCTCGGCAAGGAAGAAATCTATCTGCGTATTGATATCTATCAGAATCTGCCTGCGATGCGTCCTGATTAATTGCCGAATCATTTTCGGATTTCCCTCTTAACATCTCTGTAGTTCGGTCCCATAACGGATACGCACTAACCGCCGAACAGTTCACAACTCTTATCGCACAACCTCCGCATCGACTTTAATCGTAAAAAGGGCGAAAAAAGTTTCCATCTTCGTCTTAACGTTTCTGTTTGCTATAATATAGCCGTTGAGCCATTGCTATTCTTTTAACTTTGCGTTTTTTGGAGTCGATTTACTGATGGCCAGAATTTTGAAAGATTACCCTGCGGTTTCACTAAAGCCCGAAGGTTTGGACGGTGAAATTGATTTTGTCCGGATTTTCGGACGTTCCGGCCCCGTTCATATTGAAATCGGTATCGGCCGAGCCACCTTCCTGCTCAACCAGGCTATGGCACAGCCGCAGGTCAATTTCCTCGGCATCGAATGGGCCGGCAAATTTTACCGCTATGCTGTTGACCGTATTGGCCGATGGGCCTTGCACAACGCACGGATAATCCGTATCGACGCTGCTGCCTTTTTAGCTGACTTCGTACCTGCTGACTCCGTGGAATGCTTCCACATCTATTTCCCGGACCCGTGGCCCAAAAGAAACCACCGCAAGAGGCGTTTCTTCTGCCCGGCTAATTTGGAGCAGATGCTGCGATGTCTCAAGCCGGGCGGTAATATAAAAATAGCTACCGACCACGCTGATTATTTCGAACAAATACAGGCAACTCTGACTGCCCAGAGCCGCAGACTTGAAGAAGTTGAATTCCTCCCAACCGCCGGCGCCGACCGGGGCGAATGGGTCGGCACAAATTTCGAAAGAAAATACCTCAAAGAACAAAGGCCGATTTACACCATCGCCGTAAGAAAAATATAGCGTCCGCCCGCACATCCTCTTTGCTATGGGCTAACTAATTTACAAGTCCTAAACACTATCCGCCGATGTTTTTTTCAGACAGGAATCGCAAATACCCTCGAAATACACGGTCTTTCTCAAAACCGTAAACTTCTTCTTAATACCTGCAGGCACTTCGATATTATCAAAAGGCTCGTGATGGAAATCAACGATTCTTTTGCACTTTATACACTTAAAATGCTGATGACTTTCCAGATTCCCGTCAAACCTCTTGGCATCACCTGAGCCTTCAACCACAAACGCTGCACCAATTTTGCTCAGGGTTAACAGCGTCCTGTTCACGGTATCCAGCGATATACCGGGGATTGCCTCCCTGACCTTGCGAAAAACCATATGGGCTGCAGGATGTTGCTTCGATTCAATCAGCACTTTATAAACCGCCATCCGCTGTGGCGTTACTTTCAGCCCCGCCGCCCGACACCTCATTCGGAAAGCGTCCATCTTTTCCTTCAACTGACCACTATTTCTACTGCTGCTGTTTAACATAGAACAGCTCCCGCCAAATCTGCACCACCGGTTCTATAACTGCACACAGTGTTCTTGTGCTCTGGTTTACCATCCGCTCGGCTGAAGTGCGTCGCTGACAGCTTCGTTCCAGAAGTTAGGGTCTCTGAAATACTGTTTCAGCATCATTGCGGCCACAACACCATCGCCGACCGCTGTGGCTAACTGCATAGCCGCACCAGCCCTGCAGTCGCCGGCTGCGAATACGCCCGGAACATTTGTGCGAAGATACGCACAGTCGCATTTGATAAATCCGCCCTCAGTCAGCTCCACAAAACCAGTCAAAAAGCCGGTATTCGGCACCATACCTACGAATATAAATACGCCGTCGCAGGGATAGCTTTCTTCTTCGCCGGTTTTTACGTTTTTGAGCCGAACCGATTGCACCTTGCCTTCGCCCTCTATGGCGGTTGCTATATTGCTGTATTTTATAACCAGGTTTGAGTTCGGCTCATTGGCTTTTCGCAAAAGTTCTTCAGTCAGAACCGGCGTTGCCCTGAATTCGTCCCTGCGGTGTATCATCGTTACTTTCCCGGCGAACCTGGTCAGGTGCAGCGTCTCCTCTACCGCTGTATTGCCCCCGCCCACGGCGACTATTTCCTTTCCCTTAAAGAATGGTGCATCACAGGTTCCGCAGTAGCTGATACCCGCGCCGGCGTTTCGAAATTCGGTTTCACCCGGGATATCAAGTTTGCGATAATCGCTGCCCGGCGCCAGAATGACGGCTCTTGCAATGTATTTGTCATCGTCACAGCTAACCTCGATATTGCCGTCCTGCAGTTTTCCAAGGGCGGCAACCTCACTGCCGGTCTTTATCTCTGTGCCGAAGTTAAGAGCCTGCTTTTGCATTTGTTCAATCAGGCCGGGACCGTCTATGCGCTCGATACCGGGGTAGTTCTCTATTCTGTCTGTGTTGTTGATTTGTCCGCCGGGATAGAATTTCTCAACTACTAAGGTTTTTAATCTGTCGCGTGAGGCATAAAGTGCCGCTGCCAGACCGGCTGGGCCGGCACCAATTATAACGCAATCATAAAGTTCAGCCATAACAAATGCCCCTTATTTCTATTGTTAATTACCTCGTTCCAACAGTTTATTTTTTTGCAGGATGTAGTCGGCCCGTTCAGGAAATTGTTTTGCTATATCTTTCAGGCTGCTGCGCTCGATAGTATATATACCGTCCTGCTGCAGCAGGCTTTTGGAAACCTGATACTGGGCATCAAGATATACCTGTTCAGAAAAGCCTCGTCCGTCCAAAAACTCCACCCTCAATATATACCCATCTTCTTCGGCGGCGGCGGTGTCCTCGGCTTCGATTCTGGAAATAAGCGTCGGGGTGATTTTCCCGTCGGCATTGATTACGTCAACAATGATTTTTTTGTGATTGCTATCGAGGATTTGGCCAAAAGTGAGATCGAGAAAAACCTCCGGTATCGCAGCAGAGCTGAGTTGGTAATTTTTCTCTTTGGGTTGCGGGCTAAATGTTCTGATAGTCATTACCCCGGTTTCATCCAGAGTCAGCTCAGTGCCGCTGACCCCGGTTATACCGGTGGTTTCGCTCTTCCAGGCAAACTCATCGAGATTGTTTCCACTTTGAAAAAACGCTGCCTGCTCACGGCCGTACCGGCCTCGAATATAAAAAAAACTTGCCGCCTGTATATTTAATTGAGCGTCCCGGCCGGAGTCGGTAAGCACATCCATCGTAAATCCGATGGCCCGGCCCGCAGCATCCTTAACCAGGAAAGAGGTTTGTCGGCTTTTGTTGTAGAGAAAACGGTCGATTCCTGTATTTTTGATTTCTGTAACAATTTCACTGCCGGCCTCGAGCAGAGATCGGAAGAGCACACGTCTGAACTCCAGTCACATTCCTTTATCTCGTATGCCGTCTTCTGCTTGAAAAAAAAAAACACCATTCTATTCATCAACATTCACCCAGTTCCCACTTCATATCTTACTTCTTT
>CAJVYN010000203.1 GCA_913009355.1 uncultured bacterium
TTAATATATTTTTTTTTTTTTTTCAAGCAGAAGACGGCATACGAGATAAAGGAATGTGACTGGAGTTCAGACGTGTGCTCTTCCGATCTCATATTCTTCTTTGGAAAGCTGCACCGGGTATCCGTTTTGCGCCCCTTTTGCAAAAGGCCGACTTCCTGCCAGTGCGTTCAAAAAAGTATCGTTAGCAGCTTCGGGCCTGCCTAAAGCCGCTAACGTTTTACCCATGAGAAAATAGGCAAAGTACAAATCCTCGCCCGCACCGTCCTTGGCGAAGTTGATATACCGAGTCAGCCATTTAGCCGCAGCTTCATAATCTTTTTCTTCATAAAAACACCTGGCAGCTCCGAGGGCTGCCGCAGTCTGTGATTCCGGGGACAAATCAAGATTGTAGATTTTGCGATAGACTCGCCCCGCCTCACGCAAAAGGCCGGCCTTCATTGTGGCATCAGCAAGATACAAATAGGCATGGTCGGCAATCTCGGTATCGGGATATTGCTCAACCAACAGACTCAAATCCTCCCTGGCACCCACGTAATCACGCAGGCTGGTTTTCAACTTACTCGATTGTAATAAGGCAAATGGTGCCAAAGATGTTCTAAAAGAGCTATTGGCTACTAATTTGTATTCTGCGATGGATTCTGTTACCACGCCTCTTTGAGCTTGCAAAAGTCCCAGGGCAAAATGGGCGTTAGGGATGCGTTCGTCACCGGGAAAAGCAAGTAAAAATCTTTGCCAAAGTGAAATAGCTTCCTGACTGAGCAAAGAGACGTGTTCTGATAAAAACGAATAGTCCGCCGGATTGAAAATACTTACGTTTCTTTGCTCATCCAGACGTGCCAACAATCCAGCGCTGCCGGCTGCCACTGTGATAAATTGTTGGGTCGTTGCCGCCGGCAGATACAAGCTCACCGGCCTTTTGCGAACGCTGTTACCGGCCCCATCCGGGCCAAAGCCATCGCCGAAAGCCCAGCGAATATCAAGGTCGGCATTAGCGGCAAATCTGGCCAGCAGTTCTTCAATCGACGCCCCGTGGCAAGTAACAGACCAACGAGTTGAGTTGTTCACTCGCCCGATCCTGCGAATTTGCGGGCCAAGCAGCCCTTTACTTAACTGCTCTGAGCCGGAATTCAAAACAGCTCGCAGTTGTGCTTCGCTCAGACCGGCGAAGGGATCTATTGATGCGCCGGGATTGCTCCACAAATCATCGGGAAGCTCTTTATCGGCATCACGAAGCGAAAGGACATTGCGGCTCAGGCATTCAGCAATAAGAAAGGAACAAGCCCGCTTCAGCGACAAAGCCCAATCCAGGTTGAAATCCATTGCGCCAATCAAGCCAATCGTTTGATAAGCTCTGGTTCGGGCACTTAGATACTGCCCTTTCTGCACTTCAAGCAGGCTGCGGTGGTAATTGGCTACCACCTTTACAACGGGTGAACGACTTTTCGAGGCCTTTCTGAACAAACGGCCGGCCTGGCCGTAATCGCCGGCTTTCTGCATACACAGAGCCATTTTAAGCTGAAGAAAATCCCTCAGCGTTTCCTCTTCTGTACCTGCCGGAAGATTTTGGCGAAGCTGCTTATAAGCCGCATAAGCCTTCTCGTAATCTCCTTCTAAATAAAAGTCCTGAGCAGCTTTCAAAGACAGTGGCTGTATTGGCATCTCCTGTCGAGTTACCGGCTCGACACGGCTGAGTG
Source organism: uncultured bacterium (assembly GCA_913009355.1). Lineage (GTDB taxonomy): Bacteria > Planctomycetota > Phycisphaerae > Sedimentisphaerales > Anaerobacaceae > CAJVYK01. Next base: position 1,695 of record CAJVYN010000203.1, read on the forward strand.
CACCAGCCGGATTGGCAAGGGATAATTTTGTGATTTGCTGCGATACTGCCTGTGTAGCCTCCCCAACCAGCGGTTCAGGAGCGGGCCTTTGTTGAACGAGAGGTGTTTCTCCGCCGACAGATGTTGATGGGGATTTCAACAAGGCATACACCAGCACTGCCACAATCACAACGATACCGACAACGAGGATTTTCTGGACAGTCGAAAAAAGCTTACGCCCAATTTGCACCGGCGCAGGTTGTGCCGACCCTGCCAGACGTTTGTAAAAATCTTCATTTCCGGCAAAGACTTCACGTTCTGAGAGTTCCGATTCAATCGGCGGTTCGCCTGCGAACAATTCGCTGTCCGAGGGTACTTCGGATGTATTGTCTTTGATAATAGTCTGTTGCTTTTCTGTCGCCATAGATTCTGACTTCGCCCTCAGTTTAGCGTTTGGTGTATTCTCTATTCCTTAAATTGCCGTATTTACCACTCAATGCCGGTTCAGAAAAAGAGAATATCCCTTCGCAAGGCTCCTGCTTTACGGCAAATTGCAAAATGGTAGCCCGCATTCCCAAAACATAGCAACAATTGTGCCAGAGTTGGCCCTGAAGCGTGAAACCCGAAGCGTGAAGCGAAAAGCCGGATATGCTTTACGAAATATGCTTCACAAGATACCAGAGGTGTCAGGATTTTAGACGAGCCGACAGATTTTCTGACAGAAATCATCCACCAGCTTTGGGATTTGTTTATACCAACATATTTATGGAGTTATCAGTTATAAGGAACTCGGACTCCTGTGATTCGCCAAATCCAGTATAGCCGCTGTTGGTGCCGTTAGCAGGATTTGCAGGCTGATTTCGAGCAGATGTATTGTTGGGATTGTTGCCTTCAGTGCCGGCCTGCCGCTCAGAGAAGCCATTGTTCAGCGACTGGTCCCTAAAGCTGTGTTGTTCCTGCTGATTAGTTTCAACCAGTACGACTTCAAGGCGTTTTATCTGAATGCCGGAATCTGCGAGGTTTCGGATTATCTGCGGCAGAGCCTGTTGTATCTGTGCTCTGGTTTGTATCTTACTGACTTCCAATAAGCCGGTGATCTGGCCCTGCTGCTCCTGGAATTTTATAAAAACCTTTCCAAGCTCCGGCGGGTTGAGGCGGATAGTAATTTGCCCCTCGCCCAGGCGCAAAGAACTCTGTAAGATAGATGTCTGAATCTGTGCGCTAATGCCTGCAGAGGTATCAGAAAGCGAAGTATCGCCGGCGGTTCCTGCGGCTGGTGCGGAAACATCAAAAAAACGCTCTGCAATGGGGGGCTGAGCATTATAGGATGGGTCGGGAGAGAGTATTTGCGAAACGGCCTCCGTATTTGAATCGGAGCTATTAGTGGAGACTGAACCGCTGGGGTTTTGGTTTTTCGTCTGGCTAGTGGATACCTGAACCTGTGCTGAGTTTAATTTCTGGAAGATAGAGCTGTCTGAAAGAGGATTGTCAGCCTGCTGCTGCGGCTTACCATCCGATAATCCTGGGGGTGTTTGGCCGGTATCGGTTTTGTTGCTAACTATTTTCCCAGCGGCAATGGCGAATTTTTCCGGACTGAGCGGTACATTTTGGCTGGCGCCGGATGGTTTGCTCTGATCTGTCGGCAAGCCATCATTTGACAGGATGGGCAGAGGTGTTTTCGGGCCGCCAGAGCCGGCTGACTTGTCTGCAATCGCCGGCTTTTGGCCGGCAGCGGCTGTTTTGTTGCTGCCATTAACAAGAGCTTCGAGCATCAATTTTTTGCCGCTTTGCCGGTTGACAGTGCCCTTTGTACCGACGAGTTCTTTATCTGGTATCTGTATTTTACCTGCGTTTTTGTTTTTCCCAGGCGCAGTATCAGTTGCAAGCAGAGCCCTGGAGACGTCAGGTAAAAGGTCTTTGAGCACAGCTCGGCCCTGGCCGGTAGTTAAAGGAGCCCTGTTTTCTGCTGGTTTGGTGGTTTGGCCGGCACCAGGATGGAATTTGTCGGCTTTTAAGCTGACGAGCAGCTGGGCAAGTTCGTGCCCGGCTTTCGGCGCAATTTTTGTAGCGATTCTGTCTTTGCTGTGCTCCACGGTTAGAGAGTGTTCAGTCAGCCAACTCTGTACTATATCCGGCTGCGGGGCCACAGTTAGGGTCGGGTTTTGCTTTGCTGATGCTTTGTCAGCATTAGCATTGTGGGGCTCTTCGGCCGTTATTTCTTCGCGAACAGTACGGCTAAACTCTTGCGGGGGTTTGTCTATGGGCTTACTTTGGGTGTTAGGAAGAGTTTTATCGGTCGTTGCTGTTTCGGGAACGGTAGTGGGGGTTGGGCTGTCAGGTGAAGCCGTCGCAAATTGATTGGTATTTTTGGCTGACGGTGGTTTTGATGGAACTGAGGCAGTGACCAAATTGCGCGCGAACATATTATCAATCGCAGGGATACTGGTATTCATAAAGCAGTTTCTCCAAAATCAATCTAAACTACGCAACTGCTGTGCCAGCATTTGGGGGCAGGTCTGTGTTGGGCGATAAGTGCTTATCAGTTCTGGGCTTATGAGCAC
>CAJVYN010000204.1 GCA_913009355.1 uncultured bacterium
TTTTTTGTTTTTTTTTTTCAAGCAGAAGACGGCATACGAGATAAAGGAATGTGACTGGAGTTCAGACGTGTGCTCTTCCGATCTAATCCAGCATATAGCTGTCCGGCAGGACTTTGTAGGTTTTAATCAACTTCAAAACTGGTTCACCGGTGTCCTTATTTTTAATGACCGCCTCAAAGCGGGCTGCCTGGGAACCATACTCCGGGGTTTCAACACTATAGCTTTCCCAGTGCAATCTATTCAGAGGCAATTGCAGTTTCTGCTCGACAAACACAAGCGTTTTGTTTGCCATTGTCAAAATCTCGCTGCCGTCAGTCAGCTTCACAGGTGAAAGAATTGCCAAGGGCTGCGGGTCTTTATAATCACGGTCATCAAATTCGCTAAAGGTTGCTTTCCTGACAGCGGCACCTTTTGAGCTTAATTCCAACTGAAACTTAAAGCCGCTTTGGGGGTTTGTTGAGCCGATGACAACAGTTTTGGCCGGTGCGTTATCAGCAGTGAAAGTGGTAAAATCGGCGGCTTGCAATTGTGCGTTTTCCTCGGCGGCTGCATTTGCTGTCCCGCTATTCTCGCTGCCTGTTGTCTGCTGCAGCAGGATAAGGGGCTGTCCGCTGTCCCTGCCGGCCTCAAAAAGCCCGGACTCGACGACAAGCCCGCCGCAAAAGATGACAAAAACAGCTATAATTAAGGTTAAGCTAATTTTCATAATTATGAACTCGGTCTCAATAATCAAATAGTAAATTCATCCTTCGTAGTAGTCCTACTACGGAGAACGGATAGAAAATAGTAAATTCCCTCATCTGCCGTCGCTCAGCCGCTCAGCCTGGAAGTTGTCCAGTTGTTCGATTGCCTTTATCTTTTTGGCTGTGGTTTGGAAATCATATTCCAGCCGAACGAAGTGCAGCTTGTTTTCTTCGATATATACGTAGCTTGCCCTGCTGTCCTTGTCTCTGGGCTGTCCGACTGAGCCGGTATTGATAATCGCCTTTTCACCATCGATAATCGGATAGACGTCGCCCAACTCAGCGGGCAGATAGAAATCCGGCTCATCGAGAAATACACCGGGCAGATGCGTATGGCCGATAAAGCAGATATGCCTGAGACGGCTGAACAAGACTCGAATCTTTCCCAGATTGCTATAAACATCATCGGGGAAGATATATTCGTTAATCGGTTTTCTCGGGCTTGCGTGAACAAAATCTATTACAGCCGTCTGTTTGCCCAGTTTTGTTTTTAGCGTCCGCCGCATTGGCAGCCCGCCCAGAAAGTCCCAGCGTTTGTCATGGTGCTGTTTTTCTTTTTCTGCTTCCAAAGTTTCACGGGTCCAGAAGCTTGCCCGCTCTGCTCCGTAGTTGAAATTTGTCGGCTCATAAAGGGCGGCATAATCGTGGTTGCCCATAACGCACCATTTAGTCTTCTCTATAACCAAATCCAGACATTCCTTTGGGTTTGGCCCGTAACCGACCACATCACCCAGACAATAGACTGTCTTGATGCCCCGCTTTTCAATGTCAGCCAGAACCGCAGTTAAGGCCTCCAGATTCGAATGTATATCACTTATGACAGCAAACATAGCTACACTCTATAAACAAATACAATCCTTACTCCATATAAAGATATTGTTTAATAGCAAAAATACAGTAAAAACACCAGAATATTTATTAGCTTTTTCAATAGTTGTCGGTGAATAGTAATTTGGGGTTCGTGAATCGAACTACGGGCGTCCATTCACAACTAATATACGGTTTGCTTTGCTCGCCTGTGTTGTTATAATACCGCAAAGGTTTAGGAGTAAGGATTAAGTGGTAAGTAGAATCCCACATTGGGTATCCCACTGTGGGATTAAGAACTAAAATCTGTGAAAAGTGAGCTAGTGAGCTAAAGTGAACTAAAGTGAACTAAAGTGAGCTAAAGTTAAAAAATATTCCACAACTTTAGGCACTTCAAACTTTAGGCACTTCAAACTTTAGGCACTTTAGGCACTTCAAACTTTAGGCACTAACATGGTAGAGATGACTCTTCTTGAAACTTGCGGCCTGGTAAAGAAGTATTCCGGGCGGGCTGTTGTAAACCAGATATCCATCACGATAGCTCAGCGCAGCATTGTCGGGCTTCTTGGCCGAAACGGCGCCGGCAAAACCACTACCTTCAGAATGATTATGGGGATGGTCAGCCCTGACAACGGTGCGGTGGTTTTTGAAGGCAGGGATATCACGAAACTGCCGATGTACAGGCGGGCCCGCCTTGGTATCGGTTATCTTTCACAGGAGCCGAGCATTTTTCAACGCCTCAGCGTCAGGGACAACCTCTATGCGATTTTAGAAACGATGTCTATCACCCGTGCCCAGCGCGACCATAAAGCCGATACGCTCATCGAGCATTTCTCGCTGAGCGAGGTCGCTGGCAGCCAGGGCAGATTCTTGTCCGGCGGTGAGCGCAGGAAACTTGAAATCGCCCGTGCCATGATAACCGACCCTTCATTGATTCTTCTGGACGAGCCGTTCAGCGGCGTTGACCCTATTGCAGTCGAGGATTTACAGCACGAAATCCGTCGGCTCGTTTCTTCCGGCGTCAGCATTCTCATTACCGACCATAATGTCGAGAGAACGCTGGAAGTTGTTGACAAGGCCTACATTATCGACCATGGCAAGGTGATAGGGACCGGCCCACCAGCCGAGATTATCCGCGATGAAACGGTCAAAAAACTCTATCTTGGAAGTACGTTTAACGGAAACGAATTCGACGATAAATAGTATATTTAGCCCCCCGATTTATCGGGGGGTTATTTATCCTTGAGGTCAATGCAAATGGATATTGAAAAATGTCGAATCACATATTACCCTGCGCAGGTTTTAGCCGAGCGTGCCCAGCCGGTTGAGAAAATCGACGATAGTATCCGTCAACTGGTAGAAAAAATGACAGATATTATGCTGGAAAACAAAGGCGTCGGCCTGGCAGCTCCGCAGGCGGGCGTACCATTGCGGCTGTTTATCATATCAATCGAGCAAACAAAGGAGAATGTCAAAGTTTATATAAATCCGACCGTTACCACAACTGGCGAGCTTGACTCAGCGGAGGAAGGATGTCTGTCGGTGCCGGGCGTTGCAACGAAAGTTCGAAGATACAAAAAATGTAAAGTTACCGCCACCGACCTCGACGGCGGCGAATTTTCCGAAGAAGCTGAAGGACTTTACGCCAGAGTACTGCAGCACGAGTATGACCATATCGAGGGCTTAACTATCGTCAGCCGCATGGGCCAGACCGCCAGAATCATACACCGAAGACAGCTCAAAGCATTGCAAAATGGTAATGATCCTTAATTAGGGACAGCCACCTATTTTTCGCTTGACGAATTATATGTGAAGGGTTAAATTGCCAGCATGCCAAGGATTGCGAGAATAGTTGTTCCGGAAGTTCCACATCACATAACTCAACGCGGCAATAATCAGCAGGATGTGTTTTTTGTAGACGATGACCGAGAGGTGTATTTAGAACTGCTAAAAAGGCAGGCAGAAAAGTACGGCCTGGATGTGCTGGGCTATTGCCTGATGAGCAATCATGTTCATCTTATTGCTACGCCACAGCAGGCCGATTCGCTGGCAAACGCAGTAGGGCGGACACATTTTCTATACACGCAATATATTAACAGGATGCACGGACGTAGTGGACATCTATGGCAGGGTAGATTCTATTCCTGCGCTCTGGCCGAATCGCATTTTTGGGCAGCGATGCGTTATATAGAATGCAATCCGGTGCGAGCGAAAATTTGCCGTTTTCCATGGGTGTATTTATGGTCGAGTGCCGCAGCGCACACAGGCAAAGCTGATGGCGCAGAGTTACTGAATCTGTCTCGATGGCAGGATATAGTCAGCGAAAAAAAATGGATTTCGCTACTTAGACAAGCCCTGGATGAGCAAGAGATTAAAACGCTGCGCGGCAATACACAGCGAGGAAGACCGTTAGGCAGTGACCGATTTATAAGCAAGCTTGAATTTGCATTAGGACGCAGACTGCGGCCGCTACCTGTAGGCAGACCAAAAAAGAAAACAATAGCAGTAAAGGTAAAAAGAAAACAACAAAAATAGGTGGCTGTGGGGCTGTTGAAAAAGCCCGGTTTTACATCCACCTATCAGATTTCAGCAAGCTGACAATAACCCGTCCCGTTATTTCCTAAATTTCTTTCACAAGCGAATACGATCTTGCTAAGGGCCAATATTTGT
>CAJVYN010000205.1 GCA_913009355.1 uncultured bacterium
GGGAGGGTACAGCAGCAGCGGCTACGGCGTGTATGGCTCCAGCAGCAGCGGCTACGCTGGATACTTTAACGGAAATCTCCATGTGGATGGTAATATTACGTACACCGGCAGTATCTCTGACGTATCCGACATTCGTCTCAAAGAAAACATAACTCTGCTTAAAAACGGTATCGAAAAGATTTCTTGCCTGCAAGGTATCTATTTCAATAACAAGGGCGAATCTTTGGATAATCGTGAAGTTGGTGTTATTGCCCAGGACGTGGAAAAAGTACTGCCGGAACTGGTTTCAACAGATAAGCAGGGTTATAAGTCCGTTGATTATACCAAGCTGACACCCGTACTTATAGAAGCGGTCAAGGAGTTGAAGGCTGAAAACGAATTATTGAAACAAAGACTGGATGCCTTGGAAAGGACGATGCAACAACCTCAAACCGTTACTATGAAAGGGGCGGTACAATGAAAATCAGAATTAGTTTATTATTCCTTCTGTTAGTATCAACAGCAAATGCAGACTACAGCATTAGCTGGCATACGATTGATGACGGCGGCGGGCAAAGCAGCGGCGGGTCATACACACTGACCGGCACTATAGGTCAGCCGGATGCTGATTGGGCCGGCGGCGGCAGCTATGAACTGTTAGGCGGGTTCTGGCCGGGCGGGCCGTTGTGCATAGTCGATTTCGACGACCTCGGCAGATTCTGCGAATACTGGCTCGATACAGGGGCCGGGATAGCTGCTGACCTCGATGACAGTAACAATGTCGATTTTGTTGACTACAGCATCTTCAGCGATTATTGGCGCTACTATTGCCCAGCCGATTGGCTATTGAAATGAGAGTGGAAATTCGTATTGCGTGATGCGTGTCTCGCAAAAATCCGAAATTCGAAGCAGGATAGCACGTGGGCGACAGTGACATACGCCACGCCGTGTGCCAGTATCCCACGGTGGCTCGAAATCCTCCGCAGTCCTAAGGACTCCTTACGGAGGACACCGCCGTAAGGCGTCCCCAAGCGGACTAACGGTGGAAACAAATTCGAATGACCAAAATATAAAATCTCAAACAAGAAAATTTAGACACCTATGATGAGCTCAAGGTCACAGATACCCGCCTTCGCGGGCACGAGTTTGAACTTGCGTTTCGCTTCAATTTTGGGGATTGTATGGTTTGAAAGTGGAAGATGGAGAAATGCGGACTTCATTTCCCTATTTATCCGTCCCTATTTATCATCTTATTCCAAACCGCTTTCAAAGAATTGTCCTGCCATATTTTATCAACTATATTTTATCAACTATAGAAACGCGACTTATATTTTTTTGTTTTTATTATTCCATCGATATCCAGTGATGCGGTTATAAACAGAGTTGGGATTTTTCCAGCCAAGTCGTTACGAGAGCATTAAGTTCTTCATCCTGGTAATTGAACCCGGCAATTATTTTCCTTTCTTTCTCTGATAATCTTCTGTAACCCCAAAACCACCTTTTTTCTGTTTCCTTTTTACCATTCCGGCTGAAGTATTCAGGGAGATTGACATGGAAAAACGAGATGCCATCAGCACCTCTTAATATGTTTGCACGCCTGGAACCTCCCGTTTCATGAAGGCGTATCAGGCCAAAGACATCATCAGTCAATTCTGTACTTACGTTACACTCTTTCAGTATTTCTACCGAGATATTAGCGCTATTTAAGGCATGAGCATTCTTGAACTCATCGTAATCTTTATAATTTTTCCGCTTCACTTTACGTTTCTCGATAGCTCTTTCTATATCATGAGCTAAAGCGGCGATCTGTAAGGCTTCATCAGCATCAGGCTTTAATTTAAGCAGCCACTCCAGGGTGTTTTTTGAGTGTATCGGGTCTTCAGTAACAGGTGAGTTTTTGATAATCTTTTCAATCTTCTTTTTTACACATTCGTTTTTTCTCATCTTTACTCAAAATCAATACTCTCCTGACATTTTCCACATTTGTCACTACCCCGATTATGAAAAGAACCAAGAGGATTTGATTTATTAAGGCTCCAAGAAATATAATCGCTATTCTGACATCACGGCCGATTCTGAAATAATCATCTTCAGGGCCGAGTTTTTTTTTCATTAAAGTGTCATATTTGTCGGCAGTGTAACTGTTCATAAATGTGCCTGTAAGCGCCAAAAAACCGACGATGATATACAGGAAGTTGTCGTTTAAAAAATAAATATGACAAGTCAACCCGAAGAGAAGAAAAGCGTCCGCATAACGATCCAGAACGGCATCAAACCATCCTCCGAAAGCCGTAGATTGGTATTTCAGCCTCGCTATTTCACCGTCACAGCCATCGATAATAGAGGCTATTTGAGCAAGAACTGCACCGGACAACAGGGTGGCGTAACCACCTTTCAAAAACAAAACCGATGATATCAAACAAAGCAGAAATGAAAAAAAAGATACTTGGTTTGGTGTAACCTTGGTTTTGACAAGAAATCGTGTGATTCTTGTGGATATAGGTCTATTAAGATACCGTGAAACAGGGCCATCGGAGAACTTCGTTAACTTTCCTAAAATATGCTTTCGGGCTTTTCGAAAGGCATTTTCATCATCTAAATCCATCCAGAAGTTGCCGGATATGTCGAGTGCACGGGCGGTGCCGGCGTTGGCAAGTATCCTTATTCCGCCCGAAAGCGTGCTGTCATTATTACGGTCAATGCTTGTCTCAATGGCTGCGAAAATCGAAGGGCTGCAAAGGAAAAAACCCGTATCAAATGCATTATACTCAGAGACGTTCTTGCCGATGTCAAGGATTTTACCGTCTTCGATATGTACTTTTGTGACATCGTCAATGTCAACCAGGCTGTTTGAATTCACGTTTGAATCAACAGCCAATATCACCTCACCTTCTTGTATCTGCTGTTGTGTCAGCTTGACCAGAATATCACTGTCAAAAAGGTGATCGACCATCATTAGAATGAATTTTTCATCCAATAATTCCTTCGCCTTAAGAACGGATAGGCCATTTTCCTTTTCCCAATCTTCATTTATGACATGGGTAATATTCAGGTTTTTTCCCTGGCTGAATTTATCTAAGAATGCCCTTACTTTTTCGCCGTTGCAGCCGGTAACAACATAAAACTCCGTAAGACCGCAACTTTGTGCAGCCAGAATGGCCCGCTCAATGAGAGTAAGCCCCAGAAACGAAACAAGGGGCTTTGAATCACCCCTTGCTGCCAATCTGCTTCCTTTGCCTGCGGCAAGTATAAGGCATTTCATAATCTTAACACTCATTTTGCAATATCCCAAATGCAACCTTTCTTTGTCGTAATATGAATCGAATTCACCACGAAGGACGCGAAGTTCACGAAGTTAAAGTTAAATAATTAAATCCCTTTTCGTGTCCTTCGTAATACAATCTTTTAACTTCTTGTTTTCTATACACGTTTTTTAAAACGCTTTTTATAACTCTTTTCTTTTTGAGGCCTTATATCTTTTTTTATCTTTTCTTCGTGTTCTTCGTGCACTTCGTGGTTAATAATATTGTCTGTTATCGTAATACAACATAATTGCTGATTTTAACCTGCAATTGCCGGATGTAAAGGGCTAATTGGTTAAGGAAGGTTTACGAAACGATTCAACGGGGAAAGAGTGATGTAAAACCACTAACATCACAACACCTTGTTAATTGCCGATTTTCCTTGCGGTCGAGATAATACCCTCTTCGTCCCACATTTGCAAATTACCTTGGTTGTCAATCAAATAAAACTCGCCGACGCTACTTCCTTCTTTCCTTCGAAATGTTCTTTTTCTGCCAGATAACTTTTCAACGACTTCCTTTTTACCACTACTACCATCTGTGTACATGTTTTCCATGAACAATTTTCTGTTTTGACGAAAAATAGTGATTCTGCTTCCGATGAATGGGCTTTCATCAAGCCAAATACCAATTACCTCTCGCGATGGATCATCGGGCAATTGTTTTAAGGCTTTCTCTTGGTCGGCTGTCATCCCAAGTATTTTAACTTTTAGATTAGGATTAAAGTGTGTAGTGGCCCATGCCCCAGCATCTACTTCCATGTCTGGAAGAAAATAACATATAAAGGTGCGCTCATACTTCTTCGGGTCTTTAGCTTTTAACTTGAGTGCAATAGCTCGTAGGGTCTTTTCGGATACCTTTTTGTTCAATCGAACATCAAGGCTACGCTTAATATCTCGAAAAGTGTAAGTATTGATAATTTCATAAG
>CAJVYN010000206.1 GCA_913009355.1 uncultured bacterium
TTTTTTTTTTTTTCAAGCAGAAGACGGCATACGAGATAAAGGAATGTGACTGGAGTTCAGACGTGTGCTCTTCCGATCTGACGAGCCGATGGTGAAAGAGATAACACCGAAAAAGCCCGCTCTCTCCGCCGAACAGCAGCGAATAACGCAGGATATGGCGGATAGCCTGTTCCTGGTCTTCCGTATCTACCGCGACGCCGTTACAGCCCAGGACTTACACCGCATTGGAGAGGCACAGGCAAAATACGGCGAGGCACGCGACCTGATAGCTGCCGTCATAGAAGAATTAAATTCAGGTGCGGGTTCACAGAACAAAGCTTCGTCTGTGCTTGGCCTTGGCAGAGACGCCCTCTACCCATATTTGGAAGTAATGGAAAAAGAGGCGGCGATGACTCCTGATGAGCGGTCTGTCAAAGTTGTCCGTGACAATTTAGAGTTCTACATAGCAAGTTTACTTAAATATTATTACAAACACAATAAAGCATTTCCTGAAACGCTGGAGGAACTGGCCCGATGGGCGCCGACTGACCGTTGGCGAATCAATTACATTAGCTCAGAGGACAAAGAGGTGGTTCGCAGGTTATTCATTGTGCCGGGCGATAATCCTGATGAAGTTATAACATCCTACAAACTTATCCGTGCCGGTAAAAAGAAGTGGGTCATCCAAACGCCCACCCTTCCTAACGGCAAGCGCTTTAAGGCCACCTATCAACTAAATAAGAGAAGACGGGTGGACGCTGAAATAACGGAAGTTGATTGACCAGCACTACGCTAAAGGTGAATTGCTTATAGGGATATCCGCTAATGGAAAAGCAGCTTTTAGACCTTTGACGGGGGTGGGTAATTGTGGAGAAAAGAGCCGAAACCAGCCGATATAAAGCGTGAAGCGTTCCCCGCTTCCGCGGGGATGACACCCCTGCGAAAGCAGGAGTTGTGAAGCGAGATATTTAGATACGGAATACGAAGGATGAGAAGCACGGTTAATAAAAAGCGGTTTAAGCAAAACGAATCGGTGCGAAAGGCGCTCGAATGTCTTGGTATTGCTGCTCTGTTAGTGCTTTTGTGCAGTTGCGCCAGTTTCAATATCGGTGATTGGCCGAGCAAATTTGTCTATCCTCATAATAATCCGCCGGCTAATTTGTGCGGCTCAATCGGGGCTTTCTTTGCGTATTATTTGATGTACTATATCGGGCCGGGAGTGTTTGTAATACTGGTTTCAGCGGTTTGTTTTTTAACTGCAAGATTAGTACGTCGGCCTATAGGCCAGCCCGTTTTGCGGGCGGTTGGTTCGGCTTTATTGGCTGTGGCGGTTTCGAGCAGTTTTTATTGGTTCTGGCCTTACAAAATTTATAACTTCCCGACCGGTTCCGGCGGAATGCTCGGCGTTGGAGCGGTACAGTTTCTAAAAAGTCATTTTGCCTTACTGGGCGCCTTTATACTAATCGCAGCTACCTGGATTGTTGGGATTGTCCTGTTAGCGGACACCTTTGTCATTGCGGTATTAGGCTGGTTTAGTTCCGTGTTTGGAAAGATGGCTGGCGTTGCGGCGCCGGCGTGGTCGGCGGCGAAGCAGCGGTCGGAGGTTTTAGGCCAAATCTGGCAAAAACTAAGCGCCAGGCAAAAGCCGCAGCCGGCGGAACCTGAGGTTTTGCATTTGGATAGAGATACTAAGATTGAACAGAGAATTGCCGGTGGGGACAGCGACGATGAGGGCCGGGAGTCGAAAGAAATAGATTTTAGCCTTCGCGGCAATGACAGGCAAAAAGCCAGGCCGGCCAAATCTTATGTGCCGAAGAGCTATGAGGATTATACGCTGCCGCCTTTGGAGTTGCTGGCCGAGCCGCAGTATTGTTTTGCCGCGGTGCAGGGCAAGGTTGTCAAGGCAAAGGCCGCTGCGCTGGAGAAGCTGCTGAGCGAATTCAATGTCAATGCCCGTGTGGTTGCCGCTGATACCGGGCCGGTTGTAACAATGTTCGAGCTGGAACTTGCAGCGGGCGTGAAAGTCAGCCAGATTAGCGCTTTGGCCAACGATATGGCTCGTGCGCTGGGTGCTGGTGCGGTTCGTGTTGTGGCTCCTTTGCCGGGCAAGCATACGATAGGCATTGAGGTGCCGAACAGTGAAAAAGAAAAGGTTCGTATGAAGGATATGCTGCAGTTGGCGGGCGGCAAGCCGGAGAGAATGCAGATTCCACTGTTTTTAGGCAAGGATTCGTCGGGCGAAGCGCTTGTTTCTGACCTGGCGGCGATGCCGCATCTGCTTATTGCCGGCACGACCGGCTCGGGCAAGAGTATCTGCATCAACAGTATCATCACCAGCATACTGCTCACGAAACGGCCGGACGAGGTAAAGATGATTTTGATTGACCCGAAAATGGTCGAGATGACGGCGTTTAATACGATTCCGCACCTGATGAGTCCGATAGTGACGGAAACACAAAGGGCGGTTCAGATACTCGAATGGGCCACGGTGAAGATGGATGAGCGCTACGCCCTTCTGGCCGAGGCGAGGGTGAAAAATATTGCCGAGTATAATAAGCTCGGCCCCGAGCAGATTATCGAGCGGTTTAATCCGGGCAGTCCCGACGAAGAGGCCAAGATTCCGAAGACACTGCCTTATATCGTCATAGTAATCGACGAGCTTGCCGATTTGATGATGACCGCCGCCAAGGAGATAGAGGCCTATATAGTCCGCCTTGCCCAGAAGAGCCGGGCTGTCGGCATTCACATTGTGCTGGCTACTCAGCGGCCGCAGGCCACGGTTGTTACCGGCCTGATAAAGTCAAATATGCCGACCCGGATTGGCTTTCGCGTCGCTGCGAGGATGGACAGCCGAATCATTCTTGACCAGAACGGGGCCGAGGCCCTGCTTGGCCAGGGTGATATGCTGTTTCTAAAGCCCGGCACCAGTGATTTGGTCCGTGCCCAGGGCACTTTTGTCGATGATATGGAGATACACCGGATAGTTAAGCATCTTAAAGAGGTTGCCGAGCCGCAATTCCATCCGGAGCTTACACAGCTCAATCGGGTAAGCGCTTCCGGGATGTCCAGGGATGAGATGTTTGATGAGGCGGTGCGGATTGTTCTTGAGAGTCATCGCGGCAGTGTATCACTACTGCAGCGCCGGCTCAACATCGGCTATGCCCGTGCTTCACGTATCATAGAGATGATGGCTGCTTCAGGCATCCTCGGCGAATATAAGGGCAGTCAGGCACGGGAGGTGATGATGACACTCAAGGAGTATGAGCGTATCCGCCGGCAGATGGGCGCCGATGCAGAGGCGGGGTATCAGGATTTAGCTGAGGACGAAGATGATGATTCAAGGGGTCCCCAGGACGAGCCGGTTTTACTAAGCGAGGGACAGCGCGGCTACATCTCGGTTGACAATGAAGAAGATTAACCAGCCGGATGTGATAAGCCGGTTACTGGTTTTCTTTTAATCCTATCTGCTGTTTACACTCCTCAAGAGTCTTTTTTACCTGCCAGCGTACGAAGTGCGGGGCGCCGCAGAGCAGGTAAATCCCAATTGTCAGCATAATCAGCCAGACTAACACTTCCTCGATATTCAGTGCATATCCTGCAGTATATATTATTTTGTATCCAGGCACAGATCGAGCTTTATACCTTGCGTACCTGATGAGCGTGTTGGTAATTTGCCATAAGACTGTATGGAGACAGTATAAACCTGCGGTTATAGAAATCAGCCGAAAGGCGACGGGCAGCCATTGGATTTGCGAGTCTGGCTCGGGAAGTTCATTTGTGCCGACAATTTTCCTGGCTAATTGTTCGCGTTTGTAAACAAAGACATAAAAGATTACCGCTAAACACAGGCCGAAAAATAACGTTGATACAAGGGCAATCACTGTCGATTCAACAGAAGGTTTTATTCTTGCCAGTCCCAAAGGCATTAGCATCTGGGGCATTATGCGTATGGCGAAGAAGATGCCTATTGCTGCGAGAATGATTTTAGCGAAAGAGTGTATCTTATTCATTTTCAAACCTTTCTGAATTTGTAACGGAAGAGTCCGGGTTTTCTGCTTGTTCGATGTTGGATTCTCGGCGAAGGCTGTGTTTCAGTTGCCAGCGGATAAAATGTGGTGCCCCGCAGATAAGATAGAGGGCTAATACCATCTTTAAGAAATAGTATATGTTTTTATACCACTGTGCGTAGGATAATCTGAAAATATTCGGGACGCTTTT
>CAJVYN010000207.1 GCA_913009355.1 uncultured bacterium
TATTTAATAATATGTTCCGTAAAACAGAAAATAATCAAAAAGTCATCCCGACTTTGTCGGGATTCCGCAATTTTGATTTTTACACTTTGATTTTTAATTTTTCAAACTGGCCATCGGTCAGTTTGAGAATTTATTTAAAATTGCCGTGCAAAAGGCCGGCAAATCGTCCGGCTTACGTGCCGTAATTAAATTACCGTCCACAACGCACTCGGCATCCACATATTCAGCCCCTGCGTTTTTAATATCGTCTTTAATTGCCATAAAACAGGTTGCTTTTCTGCCCCTGTAAACCTCCGTACTGCACAACAGCCATCCGCCATGACAGATAGCCGCTATGAGTTTGCCGGCGTTTACCATATCGTTGGCGAACTTTATTACCTCTGCACTTCTTCGCATAAAATCCGGCGCAAAACCGCCCGGCACAATCATACAATCATAATCGCCGGCATCAGCTTCTTTAGCTGAAATGTCAGAAACGCAGGGGTATCCTTCTTTGGAATGATATTCTTTTTTTGCCTCAGCTGCAACAAAATCAACATCCAACCCCGCTTCTTTTAGCCGATAATAAGGGAACCAGACTTCAAGAACCTGGTACATTTCATCAACCATAATAGCTATTTTCTTCACCGCCATTTTTTGCTATTGCCTTTCACTGTTACTGTAATTTTCGACAAATTGTCGAACTTCCGGCCTGATATATATCTTATCAATATCCACCAGTTTCGAGACCGCCTCGGCACAAACCGCCGCTGTCTCTGCCGACGTTGCCTGCGTATCCACGAAGAAAATCTGCTCACCTTTTACAGTGCACAGCCCCCCACCGCTTCCGCCGAGCGGCTCGTTACGTATCGCAACGCCCTTTGACTCCAACAGCGCTAAAAGCTCTTCTAAAATTCTCTGTTCATTCACCGTTCAAGAAAAACCTCGTCAAAAGTCGATATAGATACTTGTAAGCCAACAGCTTACAATAGATAATAGCAAAATACGGTATACTAATTTTATAGCAGGAGCAGACAATTGACAAGTATTATCGAAAAACGCCTTTCTTTGCACAAGCACCTGGAAAATCAGCAAAAGCTGAATAACACCTTAAAATCCCAGATTAGCCGGCTTCAGGCCCTTGCCAATATCGGCACCGCCACCTGTATGATAGCCCACGAAATCAATAATTTGCTCACACCACTGGCCAATTACGCAACCCTTGCCCTGAACAATCCTGACGATAAGTCTCTAACCGAAAAGGCGCTTCAAAAAACAGCCCGAAGTTGTGAACGTGCCTCGAAAATTACGGAGAGTATACTCGCGGTGGCAAATGGCGAAACGCAAGAGAAAAAAAACACCCGGCTGATTACTCTGACTGAGGATATTTTTAACTGCCTGTGCCGTGATTTTGAGAAGGATGCAATAACCGTAAAAATCCGAATCCCTCAAAATTTGACTGTATGGGCTGTCCCTGTTCAAATTCAACAGGTTTTAATGAATTTAATTCTTAACGCCCGCGACGCAATGCTGCCACGTGGCGGCGTCCTAACCATCGAAGCCCAAAGTACTACTGATGCGGTTCAAATAGAACTGTCTGATACCGGCTGTGGAATTGAACCGGCCGATTTGAAGAAAATCTTCGAGCCGTTTTTCACCAATAAAACAGACAAAGGATTGCAATTCCAAGGCTCGGGTTCCGGACTTGGTCTTGCCTTTTGTAAAAAAGTAATAGATGCTCACGGCGGCTCCGTCTCGGTCGAATCAGAACCGGCCAAGGGGAGCACATTTAAGATAACACTGCCCAAATTTGATATTTAATTTACCATTGGCTCAAGTGTATCAAAATATCGGTCCTATCGTTTTAATGTTGCTGTTGCTTGCCGGCTCTGCTTTTTTTTCAGGAGCTGAAACCGCCTTTTTTAATCTCTCCCGCAGGCAAACAAAGCTGCTGCAAAAATCCAACCACAAACTCCAAAAACTGGCCGCAAAGCTCCTGAGTAAGCCGGGACAATTGCTCAGTTGCCTGTTGTTTGGAAATATGACGGTTAACATTCTATTCTACGCTGTCGCCAGTATCCTGACGGTCAGAGTTGAGCAACGAATCGGCATAACAGCAGCAGTAATCACTGCCTGTCTTGCCTTTGTGGGCCTGGTACTCTTCGGCGAAATATTGCCCAAATCCCTGGCCTACGCAAATTCGAAGTCTCTGAGCATCACTGCCGCCCTGCCTCTATTTTTATGCCTCCAGATTTTCGCACCTCTGCAATTGGTCTTCCGGTTTTTGATAGTAGAGCCGGTGCTTCGCCTACTTCTCGGGCCGGTGAAACTACCCAAACCAGTAACCATAGATGAATTCAAATCGCTCATCGAACAAGTGCGAAAGCGCGGACTAATTACCGCTAACGAAAACAAACTCTTAGCCGAAATTATCGAGCTCGGCTTTCTCAAAGTTCGTGATTGTTTGCGACCACGTGTGGATATGATTGCCTGTGCCGTTACAGATTCGCCCCTGCATGCCCGCGAGAAAATGGTAAAAAATCACCTGACGAAACTGGCTGTATATGTCGGGACAATAGATAATATAGTTGGCATGGTCGGCCTTCGCCGGCTTTTACTTGAAGCTGACACAACTCTGGACAAACTTGTTCAGCAGGTCCATTTCGTCCCCGAGCAAAAAACAGTTGAATCCCTGCTGGAATTCTTTCGTAAGAGTCGTACCGACACCGCAATAGTAGTGGACGAATATGGCGGCATCGCAGGTTCAATTGCTTTGGAAGATATTGCCGAAGAGCTGCTGGGGCCCATCGAAATTACAGACGGAATTGAACCAGTTGAACAGATAGGGCCTCTAAAATACCGGCTGGCAGGCAATCTGGCCATTCACGACTGGGCTGATGCATTCAGCATTGACCCCACGGAAATCAAGGTCTGCACAATCGCCGGCCTGGTAACCGCTGCTTTGGGTAAAATACCAAAAAGCGGCGACGTCGCATACCTGAAGAATTTAAAATTCACTGTCGAACGAGTACGAAAGAGGCGAATTGAAACCTTGATACTAACCCTTGAGCCGACCCCGACCAATGATTAACAGCGTAACTTTAATATTGATAGTCGTGTTTTCCGTAATTCTCGCCGGCCTTTTCTCTGGCGCCGAAACGGGCATATATCAGCTCAGCCGACTTCGCTTACGGCTCGGCGTTGAAAAGAAGCGATTATCGTTTATCATCCTCGCCAAAGTAATGCGTGACAGCCCCGCCCTGCTTATTTCAATGTTAATAGGTACCAATCTCGCATACTATCTTACTACAAGTATCGTTACTTTACTATTGCTGAGCAGGGTGCAAAATGAACATGCCGTCGAATTATTCGCAACCCTTATAACCGTCCCGACATTATTTATTTTCTCCGAGTTGATCCCCAAAAACATCTTCTTTTATCGCTCTGACACTCTAATGCCCTGCATTGCTCCGGTTTTGTTGATATTCCACAAACTCTTTACGTGGTGCGGGATAGTACCGCTGCTCAAAAATTTATCCCGCATTTTCGCCCGGCTGACGGGTGTGCCTGTTCCTTTCAAAACGGCAATAGCCGCTGTACGTCCCTCGCACATCAAAGCAATCATCAGGGAAACGTGGGAAGAAGGTCTCTTAAGCCCCGTGCAAACCGACATTATAAACCGCCTTGAAGGCATCTCGCATCTCAGTATAAGGTCAGTGATGACACCTATAGGCAAAGTCCGGATGGTCAATGTAAATTCTGATAAATCAGCGCTCTTAAAGAAACTAAAAAAGTCAGCTTTTACCCGTCTGCCGGTCTATGAGCGTCACCCTGAAAATATCATTGGCTTTATAAACATTTACGAAACTCTATGCTCAGCAGAACAGTTCATCAACTTACACAATTTTGTAAAATCAATTCGAAAACTCCCCGCCGCTACTACTGTAACAGAGGCGATAAATATTATGCAGGACGAAAGTCAAAAAATCGTTTTGGTCACGAGAACATCTCACACCAGCCGTGAAAAGCCCCTCGGTATCGTAACAATGAAGGATTTGGTTGAGGAACTGCTCGGCGAATTAGCTGAATGGTAATTAGAAGTCATCCCAAAACCTGCTTTGATGACGAAAATGAGAACTTTTGGCGTCTGGCAAGGAGGCCGAAACAGGCATAGCCATAACTATTCCGATGCAGGCCGACTTTTGTCCATTCCACC
>CAJVYN010000208.1 GCA_913009355.1 uncultured bacterium
AGGCGTTACCGCCGCTAATACTTTGGCATTTGCCTGGGATAAGCCCCTGATAGCAATCAATCATCTGCATGCCCATCTGCAATCGGCGATGATTGACTCGTCGCTCGTCGCTCGTCGCTCGCCGCCCGAGGCACGAGACACGAGACACGAGACACGAGATATGCTGCCCGCCGTGGCCCTCATCGTCTCAGGCGGACATACCTGTCTTTATGATGCCGAATCTGTTCTGGAACTTAAACTTCTCGGCTCTACCATTGACGACGCCGCCGGCGAGGCCTTTGATAAAGTTGCAACAATTCTGAAATTACCCTATCCCGGCGGCCCTGCTATCGAAAGAATCGCAAAAGAAGGAAATCCAGACGCTATCGAATTTCCTCGCTCAATGTTAGGGGCCGAGTCGCTGGATTTTTCCTTCAGCGGGATTAAAACCGCTGTGCTGTATTACTGCCAAGGCCAGGATATGAAAGGCGAAAACAAGGTCGATTCGATGAGTCAGCAGCAAATAGCCGACATTGCAGCATCATTTCAGGCGGCGGTGGTCGATGTGCTTGTTAAGAAAACGCAGCGGGCTGCCGAAAAAATCGGCGCCGAAACCATCCTGCTCGGCGGCGGAGTGGCGGCCAACAGCCGACTGCGAGCCGGTCTGCAAGAGATGTGCGACTCAACAACGCCGGCAAAAAAACTGCTCGTCGCACCAAAACAATATTGCACCGATAATGCGGTTATGGTAGCTTCACTGGCGTATTACAAATTCAAAGCCGGTCTCTTCGCAGACCTGACTCTTGAGCCAAAAGCGTATAGTGAATAGTTCATTGTTTCCTCTCTACGAACTAAACAAAGGCAGGTGAAAAAATTCAGGCAGAACAACTAAAAGAGTTATTAGGGCAGGTTAAAAACGGCGAAATCGATATCGACCGTGCGATTGAGAAACTACGGCTGCTGCCGTTCGAGAATTTGGGCTTTGCCTGTATCGACCATCATCGCCAGATTCGCCGCGGCTTCCCCGAAGTCATCTACTGCCCCGGCAAAACTACTGAACAGATAGTTAAAATCTTCTCGAATTTAGCTGAGAAAGGCAATAATGTTTTAGCCACCAGAGCCGAGGAGCATATTTTTGAGGCACTGGCCGAAACGAAAAAATTTCCGCAGGCCCGATACGAAAGATTAGCCAAAGCGATTGTCCTGGAGCAGAAAAAGATACCCGGCTCTAAGGCCGTTCTGCCGATAGTTACCGCTGGGACCGCTGATTTGCCCGTTGCAGCCGAGGCAAAAGTTACCGCTGAGATTATGGGTCAGCGGACAGAGCTGATTGCCGATGTCGGGGTAGCCGGCCTGCACAGATTACTCACAGTTCTGCCGAAGCTTCAAAACGCCAATGTCATCATTGTCGCAGCAGGGATGGAAGGGGCATTGGCCAGCGTGGTAGGCGGATTGGTTGACTGCCCGGTAATAGCTGTGCCGACCAGTGTCGGCTTCGGTGCCAGCTTTGGCGGAATCGCTGCCCTTTTGACGATGCTGAACAGTTGTGCCGCCGGCGTTACCGTTACTAACATCGACAATGGCTTTTCCGCAGGCATAACCGCAACTCTTATAAACAGAAAAATAGAAGCAAATAAATAATTCCGGCACAAAGTAATAAAAAAATGCAGATAATAACCAGCATCCCGAAACTAAAACCAAGAGCAGTCGATGCTCACAAGGGTGATTTCGGCAGGGTCTGTATCATAGCCGGCAGTTCTGGTATGAGCGGAGCGGCAGCTCTTGCAGGACGAGCCGCCCTGCGAGCCGGTGCCGGCCTTGTGCGAGTGGCAATACCAGAAAGTATCCTGCCGATAGTCGCTTCAATAGAACCATCTTTTACCACTATTCCACTGGCCGAAGACAGCACCGGACGAATATCCGCAAAGGCAATCAATACCATTCTTAGCACCGTCAGCGAAAATGATGCTGTAGCGTTCGGCCCGGGCATTAGCACCAGCAGCGCACTTCGCTCGATTCTCGAAACCATCATCAAACAGGAGCAATTGCGTTTGGTTGTAGATGCCGACGGCCTAAACAACCTGAGCAGGATAAAGAATTGGCCCGGCAAACTGAAAGCAAAGCTGATTTTGACGCCACACCCCGGCGAAATGAAAAAATTATGGTCAGCTCTTTTCAGAGAACAAATGCCACCCGACCGCCAACAGCAGGCAGTCCAATTGGCACAGCACAGCGAAACTGTTGTGGTCCTGAAAGGGGCGGGGACCGTCGTCGCCGACGGCCAAAGGGTTTATACCAATAAAACAGGTAACCCCGGTATGGCCACAGCCGGCTCAGGCGATTGTTTAACAGGGGTTATAACCGCACTCGCAGGCCAGGGCCTAAACAGCTTTGACGCAGCGGTTCTGGGCGTTTACATCCACGGATTAGCAGGTGATATAGCGGCAAAAAGAATCGGCCAGGTCAGCTTGACTGCCACCGATATAATACAGGCATTAGGCGACGCTTTTATGAGAAGTTAAACGGTACTCTTATAAAATTAGCGGTTTTTTTCTACAAGCGGACTTAAATTGTCCTTTACATACTAATTAGAGTACCCTATAGTATTCATAATGAAAAAATCGCTTGCGCATCTGCCGAAACAGAAAAGACACGAGCTTTTGCTCATTACTGAAATAATCTGCGAAAAATTTCCCGATGTTCAGATGATAATTCTTTTTGGCAGCTACGCCCGTGGCGACTGGGTCGAAGATGTTTACACGGAAGGCCACATCACCTACGAATACAAATCCGATTTCGACATCCTCGTCGTTACCAGTTCCAAGAAACACGCTAACAACACCGGTCTGCAGGAAAAAGTCGAGACCTGCATCTACCACAACGTACAAATAAAAACCGACGTCCATATCATCTACCACCACCTCAAGCAGATCAATGTCCGCCTGTCCGAAGGGCAGTACTTCTTCTCGGACATCAAAAAGGAAGGCATTCTGCTGTACGATTCGAAAAAATTTAAACTCGGCCGGCGACGCCACCTCGACCCTCTTGAGCGTAAGAAAATAGCAGAAGAAGACTTCAAACAATGGTTCAAAAGCGCAAAAGAGTTCTACGATTCGTTCAAAACGAACTTTGACAGTCGCCGTTATAAATTAGCTACCTTCGAATTGCATCAGGCCACAGAACGCTTTTACGTCGCAACTTTACTGGTCTTCACAGGTTACCGCCCGAAACTGCACGATATTTCAAAACTTGGCCGACTGGTCGCCGCCTGCCACCCCGGATTTTTAACTGTTTTTCCGCGAGCGACCGCTGAGCAAAAACGCGTGTTTAAATTACTGAAAAAGGCCTACATCGATGCCCGGTACAAGGCCTCGTACAAAATCAAAAAAGCTGAGCTTAAATACCTCGCAGAGCGGGTACAGAAACTTCAAAAACTAACAAAACAAATCGGTAAAAAGAAAATCAATTCATTCGTGTAGGGATTTCGCTGCCGCTCTTTCTACAGACTCCTTTAGCACAGATAACCGTTGTAGCCGGGAATAGGAAGAAGCGTTAGTATAAAACGAATTTGCTTGCAATACCGGCTGGTTTCTTGTAAATTGCGGGCGAATTTGACGCAAAGCAAGTATTTCGGCGGCGTAGCTCAGCTGGTTAGAGCATGGGATTCATAAGCCCAGGGTCGTTGGTTCGAATCCAACCGCCGCTAATAAATAGTTTATAGTTATGAGTTCATAGTTCGTAGCTGATTTTCCCTTAACTCAAAACTCAAAACTAAGAACTCAAAACTAAAAATGCCCCCATCGTCTAGCGGCCTAGGATACATGGTTCTCATCCATGTGACAGGGGTTCGATTCCCCTTGGGGGTAGTGCCGGCTCGCCGGCACAGAGCAGGTGAGCATTTGAACAGTGGAACAGGTGAAGATGCGAAACTGCGGTCAACTGTTCTACTGCTCAAATGTTCTACTTTCAGTAACTGTTTTCGGTTGATTATTGCATTGCCCCGGAAATGGGCGGAGGTAAACAGGATGACACAGAGAGAAATAGAATATAGCACACAAAAGGGTAAACTAAAAACATCCAAAGCTTTGTTCTACGAATGGTGAATGCTAAACGAGTCTGTAGTAAGAATTTTGCCTTTGAGCAATGAATGACAGCAAAGAAGATGAGCGGTTTATGAATATGGCGGCTGA
>CAJVYN010000209.1 GCA_913009355.1 uncultured bacterium
AAAGAGGCCTGCGAGAACTGTCCAATGACGTCGCTTCAAAATCTATGCGCAAGCTCATCGATGCTATTGCCAATGACCTCGAAGCCGGCGTAAGTATTGAAAAGGCGTTTGAGAAGAGGCAAAAACATTTTCCGCCCTTATATGGCAAAATTCTAAAAGCCGGTGTCGAGACGGGAAGACTAAGCGAGATGCTGGCGAGTCTTAATCGACAGCTTGAAGTGGCCAATCAAACCAGAAGAATCGTTTTTGAAGCGATGGCCTACCCGGCTGTTATCTTAGCATTAGCAGCTGTCATCATAACGGCTGTATTTACAATCATAATTCCACAATTCGAGCCAATACTTACAGGGATGTTTGAGGGTGCAAAGCTGCCCGCTCTGACTACGTTATTTTTAAGTATGGCGAGAAACGTAGTGCCTTTTTGGATAACAGCAGGACTCTTAATTGCTGCAGTACTTGCGGTGCTTGCAATGCTTTCATCCTTTCCAGCAGGACGCCGATTCAAGGAATCGCTTATTTTGAAAGTGCCGGTCATGGGAAGGCTCTACCATAGCAGCATTCTCAGCAAGATGGCTGAAGCAATGGCAATGATGGTAGCGGCCGGTTGTGATATGCCGGGTTGTCTGAGATTGAGTGCCGTTACCACCGGAAGCGAAAAGATGGTTCTGGAAAGCGAAATTCTCGCCGGCCAGATTGAGCAGGGAGCAAATATTTTAGAAGCGGGCCAGTTCTGCAAAATAATATCGAGATTGTTTCTGTATTCAATTCAGTTGGGCACGCAGCGTAATGAGCTCCAGGATAATCTCTACAGTCTCGGCCAGATGTACACTGAACAGGCGCGATGCGGCCAGGCAAGATTACAGGCGGTTTTGTTGCCTGTAATGCTGATTGTGGTGGGAGGCTTTTTAGCCGTTACTATCCTCTCGATGTTTTTGCCAATGATACAAATTGTTACGTGCTTATCCGGATGATGATTGGTTAGGGCATGCTGTTAATTATAGCAATATCAATTTTGTTTTTCTACGCAATCCTCGGTTTTAAGAAGCCGGGTATCGCTTTGATTACAATGCCGGTAGCGTGTTTTTTGTTAGCTTACGCTGCCGTTTCGGCAGGGGCATCCGAGATTATATTATTTACGCCCGTGATTGTCGTCGTGACACTGGCAGCGACGCTGATGTCAGGACGTGAACCTGATTCTGAGCAATGGCCCCAGAAACTGGTGAAATGGATACTTATAGGTTTTGCGTTTTTACTTTTGTCAGCAACAGCCATTGTTGTGTTTGGGCCCGGTGGTTTCTGGGGATTTTTGTTTTTTGCCTTGTTTATAGGTTCACTGACAAGCTATGGCTTAGCCTCGCAGCGCGCAACTGCTGCGTATATTATTTCGACAATTGGTTCGAGCATCCGGCAGAATCTGCCGTTACCTATGGCATTGGAATCAGCGGCGAGCGGACAAGACGATAAACGCTCAAGAATCTTACGCAGTATAAAAAAATGGCTGGTTCAGGGCTATTCATTGAGCGAATCTATCAAGCGTGGGTATCCGAAATGTCCTGGCTACGCGGTGGCAATGATAACCGCTGCCGAGCGAATCAACCAACTTCCATTCGCTATTAAGAGCATTGAAGCGGATATTACCGCAAAAGCCGATGAGAGCAGAAAAATCAGGCCGTTTCATCCGTTTTATCCGGTAATATTAATAATTTTTATGTTCTTTATAGTACTGGCATTGATGCAGTTTGTTATGCCGCAGCTCAAATCTGTTTTAGAAGAAATGTTTGAAGGCCCTCTGCCGGCAGCTACTCAATTCTTAATGCGAAGCGCAGGGTTCGTTGCGTATGAAATTGGCTCGTTGCTTTTGATAGCGGTTGTATTTATAATTTTTGTGGTTGTCCCTGTTTCTATTCGCATTAAATTTCGGCCTCGCAGGCCGGATAAGCCATATTTGATCTCTCGAATTAGTGATTTTGTCAAATGGCATTTGCCTGTTTCGCACTGGTTTGAAAATAATCACTCTATGATACAGGTTGTTGAGATTTTGAGGCTATCCCTTAATTCCGGCTGTACGGTTAATGAGGCAATTGCTAACACACTCAGCCTGGATGTTAACAATTGTTTTAAAGAGCGGCTCCGGAAATGGCTGGTTAAAGTGGAAGCTGGTAACAATATCTCCACTGCCGTTAAGGAAAGCAAATTGGGTAATTCCTTGGCATGGGCTTTTGACCAACAGGCAAACCAAGACGGTACTTTGTCCATTCTGGAAACGCTGGAATCTTTTTATCGTTCAAATTACAGCTACAGAGTAAATCTTGCAAGATTCATAATAGGCCCTTGTGTGATAATTATTATGGGAGCAATGGTAGGGTTTGTAGTTTACGCTATATTCTCCCCTGTGGTTGCAATCATTAATCTTATGTCCAATTTGGTAACCCCGTAAATGGAGTTATATTTTGACAGCCGAAAACAAAAAATACGGCGGCTTCCTGCTGACTGAACTAATTGTCTCTTTGGTTGTTCTGGGAATTGTTTTAGTTTGTTTAGCGATGTCTCTAAATGGATTTCGAAGGTTCAATAATTATCAGTTGGTAAGGCAACGATGCGTTGCAGCAGCACAAGCAGAACTTGACAGTATCACTGTTACCGGCAATCGAATTAGTCAGGAAAATTTCAGGCAGCTATGGCCCAAATTGAATGTTTTAGTTGAAAAATCGGACGGAACGGGTCAATGGAAAGGTCTAAAACTTATAAAAGTGAAAACAAAAGGCAAAAGCTTTAACAAGGATGTTGAAATTGAGTTATCCAGATATATTCTGGTCGAAGGAGAAAATTAGAGATGCGCAAAGGTTTTTCATTAGTAGAGTTGTTATTGGTGCTGGCTGTTATTTCCATCGTGTCGGTTCCGCTGGCCGGATTGTCTACCACTACCCTTCGTGACATCCCGAGAGCCTATAAAATGATAGAGTCCAACACAAGCATCCTCAATGCCTTGAAGCAAATACATAAGGATGTCAATGTTGCAAAGGGATTTCCCAAATCATTTGATGGTTTTACCGCAAATAGCGACACTCTTTTGATAGAACTGGCAAATAGCACAATTTGCTATCAGTTAAAAGATGGGGAAATTGTAAGACAAACATTGGCAGATACCAAAGTAGAGCATGATGAAAAAATTATAAATTGGGCAGTTCCACAAGGTAAAGTGAAATGGCGAGTCTGGCAGAAGAATGGCAAAGGATATGCTGTAGAAGTGAAAACCTATATAGAGCAAAAAAGCGGGGGGCGTTTGGAAAAGAAAATGGCCAATTCACATCTGTATTTCGTAGGCGCTTACCAAGAGGCTGTAAATTAAAAATGAGAAAAGAAAAAAGAGACGGTTTTGTTTTAGTGATTGTAATAGTAACAATCGCCTTAATCGGAGCAGAGATGCTCGTTTTAACTGGCAGTTCTAATACTATTCTATTCCAAGCCAATAACAGTTATCTTGAGGCCTGTGAGCAAAACCTGATAGCCAGTGGTTTAGCCTGGGCAAAAAAAAATATTAAAAATGAAAATATGAAAAGTTTTAACAAAGAGATAGAATTGGATTTGGCTGATATTAATGTCAAAAGAGCGGCATTAAGCGTTGCCATAGAAAAGCCTGAAAACAAACAAACAGAAGTTCAAATAAACACTTCTTGCGGTCGCGGCAGACAAGTTCTTAGGCACAAGAAAAAATATCAGGTTCGATTATGATAAATAAAAAACAACTGCTGGAACACGCAAAAACGCAGGAAGCTACCGACACACATATCTGTGCTGGCGCTTCTGTTCTATTTCGAGTGGGGAAGTCGAATCCCTGCTACAAAGCAGAAATTAACTGCTAAGCAAAGGCGGCAAAATATTGCTATTCTTACTGACCTACCCAAGGGACGCTATATCGAAGGATGTAAATCACGCAAGGTTGCTGTGTCATAGCGTCAGGCATATCGTGAGTGGAGTATGGTTATCGAGTGTTTGACTTCATCCAATATCTCCAAATGTCCTGAAGTGCAGTATCAAGACAAAATATGTCGCCTTCTTATTTTCCAGAAGCATTTAAGCGGCTGAGGGGTCTTTCCCCCAATCAATCGCAATTCGTTTGGGGGCCGATGGGGGTGTCTGGTTTGGTGTGTTTAGTAACATCATTTC
>CAJVYN010000210.1 GCA_913009355.1 uncultured bacterium
GCCAAAAAGCCGCAATCAGATTGTTAATATAACCGACGTCCAGATGGGCGGAGATAAGCTGTGAAAGAAGAGTGGTCCCCGAGCGGGGCGCTCCGATTATCTGCAACGTAGGGTACGTCTCCGGGAGATCCTTGTAATCCTCTTCCTGGTATGGCGCCAGGATACTGTTCAAGCGTTCAAGAAACTTCTCATCTTCAGCATCTTTCTTGAATTCTTCAGCAAGCCCTGATTCATTCCGTGTCATTTATAGTCCTTTATTCATTGACCTGGACGGGTTCCATCCTCCCGGTCCCCCGTAGCGTAGACGAACCAATTCGTACAATCCCCCATGGTTCCTTCGAATCCGTCTGTTCATTATATCTGACATCCATTACTATGATTCCACAACCTGTCAGGCGGCGATTATAAATTTGAGAATACATCGATTGTCGGGTATTGTTAGTTTTCTGGGTATTTCCAAAAATTCATATCAGAACAGAAGGGAAGGCTGTGTTTATTTCATGCTAAAAAGGTCTGTCGACTTTTTTGGTACCTTTACCGGCCTGATTGTTTTTATCATACCCATACTGGTCATTGCCGTAATCATTCGTTTCACAATGGGAAAGCCGATACTTTTCAAGCAAACCCGTCCCGGCCTGAACACAAGGCCGTTTGTAATATATAAATTTCGCACTATGAATATATTACGAGACGATACCGGCGATTTGCTCCCCCCAAGACAGAGGCTTACAGCATTCGGACGTTTCCTACGTAACACCAGCCTCGATGAGCTCCCGGAGCTGATAAACGTCCTGAAAGGCGATATGAGCCTGGTTGGTCCGCGACCATTACTGATGAAGTATCTGCCTTTATATAATGAACGACAAAAATTGCGGCACACCGTAAAACCCGGCTTGACGGGATGGGCACAGGTCAATGGCAGAAATGCCATTAACTGGGAAAAGAAGTTTGAACTGGATGTATGGTATGTTAATCATCAATCGTTTTTTCTTGATTTGAAAATCATTTGGCTCACTGTAAAAGAGGTATTGAGCCGTGAGGGAATATACAGGAATAGCGACATGAAAATGTTCCCTTTTTCCAACTCCGAAGACGGAGGAGAAAACAATGATTAATAGCACCTTGCAATGATGGATCGCGGCTAATCCCTTTTATCAGGAAACCCGCTGACCGGTGATTTCCAAATTCATTGAACCCGATGACTCTCAGTGGCAAGCCGCCCTGAGCCATATTTCTCATGATTTCTATCATTTGCCGGAATATTGTAGCCTGACTGCCGGATACGAAGGCGGGAAGAGCCTGGCCTTCTACACCCAGGAAGGCAATAATCGTTTTCTGGCCCCGTTACTGATTAAAGCCCTGCCAACGAAACTTCATGCGGGCGAGGACTGCCGGGACGCAACCAGTCCTTATGGCTATTCCGGGCCGGTGGCAACCGATTCTGACAATGTTGAATTCTTGGAGAGGTCTCTGCAATCGCTGCATGACGCAAGCGCTGAGCTAGGACTGGTCTGTGCTTTTTTTCGATTGCATCCGCTGCTTTCACTTTCATGGAATTCCCTTTCAAAATATGGCACAATTAGAAATATCGGACGAACCGTCTATATCGACCTTTCAATACCCAAAGAGGCATTATTTTCTCAGATGAGGAAGGATCACAGGGCCAACGTTCGCAGGCTAAAAAAACACGGCTTCCTCATCAGCATAGATGATTGGGGTTATTATGATGATTTCATTGAGATATACAGGGCAAACATGAACCGTGTTCGGGCAGGCGAGTTTTATTTATTCTCCAACGAGTACTTTTACAAGCTTAAAGCCGCGCTTGGAGACAGAATACATCTGATTACGGTTTTGTCATCCGACAGCCAGGTTGCTGCTGCCGGCCTGTTTACCGAAATTGACGGCTTGGTGCAGTATCACCTCTCGGCAACAGCCGAAGCGTTTCGGAAGTCGGCACCGATGAAACTGCTGTTGACCGAAACACGCGATTGGGCACAGGCATCGGGGTACAGCTGTTTTCACCTTGGCGGCGGTTTTGGTGGATATCATGACTCTCTCTTTCAGTTCAAGTCCGGCTTCTCGGAATTAACAGCCGGTTTCAATACATTTGGAATGGTGTTTGATCTTGATAAATACAATTATCTGTCAAACATCTGGGAGCAGAATACCGGGAAATCCCCGGATGAATCAGATTTTTTTCCCATCTATCGCACGCCTCTTTAGCCCCTGGAGGCATACTATGAAAAACCCGTTTGCACAATGGCCCATATTTGAACAGGATGAAATAGACGCGGTGAATGACGTCCTTCGATCGGGAAAGGTTAATTACTGGACCGGCGAGGAAGGAAAAAAGTTTGAAAATGAGTTTGCTGAATTCGTTGGATGCAAATACGCGGTTGTGGTTGCCAATGGATCAATCACGCTGGAACTGGCCCTTCAGGCGCTGGGCATTGGTGCTGACGATGAGGTTTTGGTGCCCAGCCGAACATTTATTGCATCCGCGAGCTGCATCGTCAGGTGTGGAGCGAAGCCCGTTTTTGTTGACGTTGATCCCTGTAGCCAGAATATTACTGCCGAAACCGTGGAAGCTGCGCTGACATCAAACACCAAAGCAATAATTGCCGTTCATTTGGCCGGCTGGCCTTGCGATATGGACCCGATTCTTGACCTTGCGGAAAGATATAACCTCAAGGTGATAGAAGATTGTGCCCAGGCCCACGGAGCAAGATACAGAGAACGCGCGGTAGGCTCCCTGGGTAATGTGGCAGCTTTTTCTTTTTGCCATGACAAGATAATGACCACCGGTGGCGAAGGGGGCATGCTGACTACCAATGACAGAGAAATATGGGAACGGGCCTGGAGCTTCAGGGACCACGGGAAAAACTATGAGGCGACCTATAAAAATGATCATCAACCCGGTTTCCGATGGCTCCATGAAGATTTCGGCACGAACTTGCGGCTGACGGAGATGCAGTCAGCAATTGGCAGAATCCAGCTTCGCAAATTACCATCCTGGCTGGAAAAACGCAGAAGCAACGCTTCAATCCTGAACGATTGTTTCTCCAGGATACCTGCCCTGCGCGTGACCATCCCCTCTGGTGTTTTCGAGCATTCCTATTATAAATACTACGTTTTTTTACAACCCCAATACCTGGGAGACGGCTGGAGCCGAGATCGGTTGATAACCGCGATCAATGCGGAAGGTATCCCCTGCTTCAGCGGCAGCTGTGGAGAGATATACCGGGAAAGGGCCTTTGCAAAGGAGAACATCGGCCCCATGCGACCTTTGCCGGTGGCCCGAAAACTTGGTGAGACAAGCCTCATGTTCCTGGTCCATCCGACTTTAACCGAAGAAGTTATCGCAGATACGTGCGATACGGTTGAAAAGGTACTGAATCTCCCTTTCCCTTAATTCCCTGATCCCTGAAATCCGAGGACTATTTTCGCCACTTTCGTCGAAACCATCGCATCAAGATACTCCGGCGGTGGATTCCAGCTTCTGCCGCCACCCAGCGATATCTCAACTGAAGACAGAATCATGTCCGGATCGGCTCCAGCCAGAATGTTGCTACCAGCCTCGATCGTCTCGGGCCTTTCGGTCACATCGCGTATGGTTACGTTCGGGGTTCTTAAAATGCAACATTCTTCCTGGACAGTGCCGCTGTCTGTGAGAACGCAGAACGCGTCCTTTTCCAGTTTTACGAAATCTGCGAAGCCCATGGGTTCTGTGATGCGCACAAGGCTGTCGTCCGCCTCCAAATCGAACCGCGCCATCTTGTCGGCGGTCCGTGGATGAAGGCTCATTACCACCGTCTTCCCATACCGCCCGGCTGCCGCCATCAGCCCATTGAGCAGCTGCTGCAAGCGGCCCGGTTCATCAACGTTTTCCGCCCGGTGCAGGGTTGCGAGGAAATATCCTTCCAGCTCAACGCTGTATTTTTCAAGAACCCGGCTCGAATCTATCCTGCTTTCATTGGCCCGAAGAACTTCATAAATCGGATAGATCGGAAGAGCGTCGTGTAGGGAAAGAGTGTAGATCTCGGTGGTCGCCGTATCATTAAAAAAAAAAAAAATATAATAAATAAAATAGTCTATTAAATAGTATTTACCTCACGCAACAGCACACCTCATCAACATTACTGACGACCTAGCAGATAAA
>CAJVYN010000211.1 GCA_913009355.1 uncultured bacterium
AGAGACAATGTCGCATAAGAAAGCTGTCATAAAACAAAATATCACGGCCATTATACTTGCGGGAAGTCGTGATTTCGGCAGGTGTCCGCTGGCATCACGCTTACCCACAGCGTTGTGGCCGGTAATAGATAGGCCGGTGTTGGAGCGACTGCTGCGGCATCTATCGCATCAAGGGATAAAGCAAGCTACTGTTTGTTCCAACGGTGATGCTTCATTGTTACAGAGATCTATTACCGGCGTGAATTCTATGCAGATGAAGTTTTTGGATGAACCACTGCCGGCTGGTACTGCCGGATGCATCCGAGATGCCGTTGATGGCGACACAAATGCCTTGTTTTTGGTATTCCTCGCTGGAATCACATCGCCGCCAAATATCGATATGCTCATACGAACTCACCGAACCGCTAAATCCGATTTAACGGTTATGTTCGACCCGGACTCAGAAAATGGTGAGCCGAGAGACCATACATCAGAGATTTATATTTGTGAGCCTACAGTGCTTAAGTACATTCCCGAAGAAGGTTACTGTGACATCAAAGAGGGTTTAATTCCCACAATGTTGCGGGAGGGTGGAACTGTGTATGCAGCGAGGCTATCTCAGCCTACTGGAAACTTTCGAACTCGGGATAGATATTTGGCTGCAATTGCAACCTACCTTGAGAACAGCAGTAATGGAAATGCAGACTTTCCATACAGCAAGTGGAATGGTTCAAAAAATGTCTGGCTGGCTGGTAGTGCGAAAGTCGATTCAGACGCCCGAATTTATGGGCCTGTTGTCATTATGGAGAATGCCACTATATCAGAAAAAGCAGTAGTTTTCGGGCCGACAATAGTCGGGCGAAATGTTGTCATTGGCAAGAATGCTTTTGTAGAAAACAGTGTATTATGGGATGGTTCGAGCGTTGGGCAAAACTGTGAAATTCATAGCTGCGTAGTCGATTGTAATGCATTGGTACGGAATAATAGTCTTGTAGAGGATGAAGCTGTAACATACAAACAAAATGGCAAATTCAAAATTGGGGTAAACAATGCCGCTTCGTTAGTAAGCAGTAAAGCGGGCCAACTGCACTCTGCCGCACGGCCACTGCTCGATAGAATAGGTGCAAAACTGCCAGCTTGGGTTCGGTCTGACAAATTGAAGTCCAGCGTTCTCCGGGGACTTGGTATAAGTATTATCGTAGGTGTTTTTCTTTGGTCTTATTGGCCCGGCCTTGTTGACCTATGGAATATATGGCAAAGGAGCGACGAATATTCCTCTGGCATTTTGGTTCCTTTTCTTGCTGTTTATATCTTATGGTCAAGGCGACACGATATTGCTCACTGCCGGTTAAAGCCGTCTATATGGGGTTTATTTGCCTTCATAGCGGCCCAGGGTGTCAGACTCTTCGGACTGTTCTTTATGTATGGCTCAGCGGAACGATTATCCATTGCTCTTAGTATTGCTGCATTGGTGCTGCTTCTGTTTGGCTGGCAGTTTTTCCGAAAGGTATCCACGATATTGTTGTTCCTGTGCTTAATGTTGCCGTGGCCTAACCGGGTACAGGCCACTGTGGCAATGCCTCTGCAGCGATGGGCCACTTCGTCAGCTGTATTTTGCCTGGAGATGCTGGGTTATGCTGTCATAAGGGATGGCAATATTATCCAGATAAATGATACATCTGTGGCCGTGGCTGAGGCGTGCAACGGCTTGAGAATGATAACTGCATTTTTCGTGATTAGCGGTTTGGTTATCCTGTTGGTCAAGCGTGCATGGTGGGAAAAGTTGCTCGTTCTTGCTTCAAGTCTGCCGATAGCTCTACTCTGTAACACCGTACGGCTGGTAATCACCACAATCGCTTTTACGGTGCTCAGCGGCGAGCAGTGGGAGCAAATATTCCACGATTTTGGTGGATATGCCATGATGCCGTTAGCTCTTGGGGCGGTAGTTGCTGAGCTTTGGCTTCTGACAAAACTTGTAACAGTTCCGGCGAAAGAAGAAGCAATAATAATTACACAAGCAAAGCCGGTAGTTAGTATTATAAATCGGAATGAGAGGAGTACTAAAATGAATGGTTTAGAAAAATATAGCGACCACCGTATGATTGAGCAAAGGCTTGCTGATTTTGAAACACAGCCTGAATCTGACGGCCATACTACAGCCAATTTGACTGCCGGCATACTTCGCCGCTGGTACATTGTGCCGCTGGTATTCTTTGTAATGTGCGCGATTGGAATCCCTGCGATATGGCTTCTAATCAAGCCTATATACAATGTAATCGGTGCAATAAGGGTTGCTCCTATTTTATCGAATCTCTTGACCGGCGAAGCAGACCGAGGTGAAATATCAAATTATCAGAACTTTATGAATACTCAGGCAGAAATGCTTGTCAGCAGTCAGGTAGTACAAAGAGTAGCGGACCATTTAGCAAAGAAAAATTTGTCTTTTTTTGAAAATAAAGCAATCAACCCTGCTGCAAAACTAAAACGAGCGATATCAGACGATATTATCACCGCTGCCCCCGCCAACCGTACTGAGCTGATAAAAGTAGTCGTCAAAAGCACAAACGGAGAAGAAGCCAAGCAGATTGTAGACGCTTTTATTAGTGCCTATATGGCAATCGAAGTCTCCAGTTCCGCTCAAGGCCAGGATCGCAGACTCACTGTCCTGGAAGATGAACGCAGAGTTCTGGCTGAAAAATTGCAAAGACAGCGCAAAACTATCCGTCAATTGGCACAAGAGTATGGAACTACGGCTTTAGGTGGCCGACAGGATATGATGTTGCAACGCGTTGCAAGTTTGTTGGCCGAACTTACAAAAATAGAAGCACGCAGAATCAACCTCGAAGCTCAGGTACAATTACTCGAACAGACCAAAGAGCAAGTTATTGCCCCTGAGGATTTGCTGAAAATGCGTCAGGAGTATATAAATGCCGACCCCGCAGTAGAGACACTGACGGTGAACATCGTACAATTGGACCAGGAATTAATCGTTGCTAATCAGACATTGGCCTCTGCGAATCCCGAACTCAAGCGCAAAGCTCAACTTTTAGAAGCTTTGAATGCACGTCTTGAAGAGCAGAAAAAGCAAGCGGGCAAAAGCTTCGATGATTTGATGTCCAGAGAACTCGTCAACGCCGGCAGCAGAAGTCTTATCGACGCGCGGAATGAATTGAAACAGACCGCAGCCTATGAAAACCGTCTTCGAGAGATACTCGACAGAGAAGATGCCGAAACCATCGGGCTTGGCCGAAAGCAGTTGACCATTCAGGATTTACAGTTCCAATTAGAATTAGACAAAGAACTGTACGATAAAATCCGAAGACGAATACAAGAGATGGAAATGGAACAAAAGCGTCCCGCAAGGATTTCTGTCGCTTATAATGCCGACGTTATTTCTATCCGGGATAAGCGTATCAAATACACAATGGCCCTTATATTTGGCGCAATGGCTTTGGGGATGCTATCAGCCTTTCTAAGAGACAAAGCAGACCTTAGTTTGCATACGCCTGATGATGTGGTTAAGCACATTGGTATCCGAATACTTGGCACTACTACCAGTCCACATGCCATCAAAGAAGCATATCTCCAGGACCAGGTTGTGGGAGACTACCAAACTATTCGTGCCAACTTAGGGTTGATGGACGGAGGCGGTATCCCGAATAAGCTGGTTATTACAAGTGCCGGGCCTGGTGAAGGCAAAAGCACGCTTGCTATTAACCTGGCAACAAGTTTGGCCAGAGCGGACAAGAGAGTCTTGTTGATAGATGGCGACTTGAGAAAACCTGATATTGCAAACTTGTTGAATCTGCCCAAAGGCTCAAGAGGTCTGCAGGATATGCTTTTCGGGAAGGAATTTGACCGGGCTGTTTGCTCTATACCTTCAATCGGCCTGGATGTGTTGGCTGCTGACTCTCGCAATGCAGACGATGCCTACGACCTGTTAGCTTTACCGGTGGTTCGGCAGCAAATAAATGCAGCCGGCAAAAAGTATGACCATGTGATTATTGATACCCCTCCCGTGCTGGCGTTTCCCGATGCTCTGCTGTTGGCCAAAATTGCAGATGCGGTCGTATTAACCAGTTTTGCCGGCCAAACTACCGCGCCGGATCTCAGGAAGGCAAGGGAAAGACTTGCCGAAATAAATGTCAAGGTGCTGGGTACTGTGATGAGTAACG
>CAJVYN010000212.1 GCA_913009355.1 uncultured bacterium
CTTAATGCCATTATAGAAGACCTGCTGAATCTTTCGCGGCTGGAGGATGATGACAAAAAAAGAAAAATCTTCTTCGAGAAAACATTCTTAAGGCCGGTGCTTACCGCTGCTGTAGAACTATCAAAGTTGAAAGCAGAAGAAAAGCAAATAAAAACAGAACTTAACTGTGACAAAAATATCAAATCCGGAATAAACGCAGCCCTGTTAGAGCAGGCGATAGCCAATCTTCTCGATAATGCCATTAAGTACAGCGAACCGGGCGGTGAAGTTAAAATCGATGTCCGGCAGGAGGATAAAGAAATAGCCGTTTCGGTGCAGGACAACGGCTGTGGAATAGAGAAGAAATATCTGCCGCGCATTTTTGAGCGGTTTTACGTCGTTGACAAGGCCAGAAGCCGTAAACTTGGGGGCACAGGCCTCGGCCTTGCTATAGTTAAGCATATCGCACAGGTACATAGCGGATACGTAACTGTCGAAAGTTCTTCGGGAAAAGGTAGCACCTTCACCATTCATTTGCCGGCCGATTAATATCCAGCCATAAGCCCAATTGCCATCCGGTAAACATCTGGCTGACGCCCCATCTATTGGCCCCAACTATTTTTGAAATTTTAACGCAATTTTAACGCAGACCTCATACTGATTTAACACTCCCAAATTACCCTTACCCATAGAAAAGCTGCTCTCAAGGATTGGCCTGAGAGAGCCGGTAAACGGAAGTGTTTTTTTTATGGAGGTACAAAATGAGAAAAGCAATTTTACTAACGCTGGTACTGCCCGCAATTCTGGCACTGGCTCGTAGTGCCGGGGCTGATGAACTTAGCGAGTTGAGCCGGAGGTTGCAAAAGATGGAGCTCAAACTCACAGAGCTTGAGGAAAGGCCTGCAACAGGACCAACTGACTTTCGTGTTTTCTGGAAAGACGGCCTGCGATTTGAAACCCGTGATAAAGATTTTAAGCTGAAACTCGGCGGAAGAATAATGAACGACTGGGCCTGGATGAGACAGGACAGCGATGTCAAGAACTATACAAAACCGCAAATGGGCGAAGCAATAGGCGACCTCGAAGATGGAACGGAATTCCGCCGAGTTCGTCTGTATATCGCCGGTTTAATATACGGCAATGTGGATTATAAACTGCAATTCGACTTCGCCGGTGGTAAAGCCAAACTGAAGGACGCTTACATTGGTATTAAAGACCTTCCCTTCGGATACCTCAAGATGGGTCATTTCAAGGAGCCGTTCGGACTGGATGAATTGACCAGCAGCAAGTATATCACTTTTATTGAGCGGGCGCTGCCGATGGCGTTTGCACCGAGCAGAAATACCGGCCTTATGCTTTCGTCAACCGCCTTTGATAAACGTATGACCTGGGCGGCGGGTATCTTTCGTGATGCGGACAGCTACGGCAAAAAAACATCCGAAGGCGGCTACAACGTAACCGGCCGTGTAACAGCCCTGCCGTGGTACGAGGATAAAGGCGCTAAACTTCTGCATATAGGCGCTGCCTACAGCAGGCGGAGTCCAAAAAACACGGTGCATTACAGACAAAGACCCGAAGCGCATTTAGCGCCGTATTTTGTCGATACCAACTCGTTATCAGCCGACCGGGTCGGAATGCTGGGATTGGAAAGCGCTTTGGTTTATGGCCCGTTTTCGGTTCAGGGGGAATATATAATGACTGACGTTGACGGCAAAGGCGGCTCTTCCAGCCCTTCTTTCGACGGTTTTTATGTCCAGAGCAGTTACTTTTTGACCGGAGAACATCGCAAGTATAGCACTTCAAAGGGTTCCTTCAGCAGGGTTAAACCCAAAGAGAACTATAAGTATGGTGCTGGATTAGGTGCCTGGGAGGTAGCAGCGAGATATTCACAGATTGATTTAAGCGACAGCGGCATCAACGGTGGAAAGTTAAAGGATATTACAGCAGGTCTGAATTGGTATCTCAACCCCAATATGAGAATAATGTGGAACTATGTCCGCTCGAAGCTGGACGGTGTGGGTAACAGCAATTTAGCCCTGATGCGGTTGCAGATTGATTTCTAAGGATGAGCTGTCGCTGTTGAGCTGAGAACCAAAAATATAATGAGCAAGCCCATGGGTTTCAGCCGTGGGCTTGCTTTTTGCAGAGTATGTATCAGAATTTTAACGGAGGTTGTACCAATGTGGCGGGTTTTTTATTATGTTATTTTGCTTTCTTTTTTCATTACTGCGCCTGTGTGGGCTACTTCTACAGGTCTGAATAATATTCCGACAGCAGATGTGGTGCCTGAAAATGTTCTAGTCTTTCAGTTTATCAGCGATTTTGCTAACAACAACACTCCAGCTTACATGACTGGCTTTAAGTATGGCCCGGCTAAGAATATTGAAATTGGATTGGATGGCAATATCTTTCCTCAAAAGGGAAAAACAGAAACCCTTGTTGCACAGGGTAAACTAAGGTTTGAGCTAAGTGATTCTCTTGCAATAGCTGGTGGAATTACCAATTTAGGTGACCGGGCACGGGCAGGAAGAGAATTCCCGTTTGGTGTTTTGAGCCAGGATTTTGGATTCTTAAGAGTCCACTTCGGTGGAACGACCCAGAAAGACAACGAAGGATTCTTTGGAGGAATCGACAAGACTTTCACATTTCTTGATCGTGACTTTACGCTTCGAAGTGATATCATTCAGACCAATGATCAGCATGATACTACAGCAAGCGTGGGCTTTATTTATGACCTTTGTAAGAATTTCCTTGTGGAAAGTTGGATGTCATTCCCTTCTGCGTCAGGCAAAGAAGATGTTCTTACAGTAAAACTTAACTATGTAATTAAATTCTAAAAGTGCTGAACAGGGCAAGGTTGATGGCGCAATAAAGGCGGTACCTGAATGAGTGAAGAAGAAAGATTAGTGTCGTGCGAGGTAAATCAAAAACCGGTGGCTCGGACTGAATTGAAGGTTGACGGCAAAGAAATTGAGCTAAACAGCTTTGTTCAGAATTTTATCTGCCAAACCGTTATTGGTATGGTCAAGTCTTTGAGAGGTGTTGATAATATTGAAACGATTGACTTGAAGATTTCAAAAAAAGCTAAGAGTTCTCAAGCACAGTAGAGTAATTGGGACTTCGAAAGGAACATTCGGTGATGAAATGATAAAGATTCCAGGCATGATTATGGTTGGGGCCGGTGGTAGAAATATCGGCAAGACCGAGTTTGCCTGCTCGTTAATCAGAAAGTTTGGTTCGCAGCATAATATTATTGGTATAAAAGTAACCACGATAGAGCAAGCTGATGACAATTGTCCTCGTGGCGGTAAGGGCTGTGGTGTATGTGCTGCACTTGAAGGCAATTTCTGTATTACTGAGGAAACTGACAGCCAATCCAACAAAGATACATGCAGGATGTTGGCTGCTGGGGCAAAGAAAGTTTTTTGGTTAAGAGTATTGAACAATCACCTTGAGGACGGGACAAATGCATTACTAGCTGCTATTGGCACAGATGCGATTTCAGTATGTGAGTCGAACAGCCTGAGATTGACTGTTGAACCCGGGCTGTTTTTTATGCTCAAAGCTGTTGATTCGGATAAGTGCAAACCTTCCGCTGTGAGTGTGGAAAAGTATGCAGACAGAACTGTGCTTTTTGATGGCAGTGATTTTGATATTAGCCTGGATGAGATCGAATTAATTGATGGCAGATGGGTCAATAAAATGCAAGCGACGGCGATTATAATGGCAGGCGGAGAAAGTGTCAGGATGGGAGAAGACAAGAGTATGCTGCCGATCGGAAACAAGCCGGTGATAAAGCATATTGCAGACCAACTTCACCCTCGCTTTTTGACTGATGCTCAACGGCCCAGGAACCTTAATACAATCGATGAGTACTTAAACTTTGTCAGCAGGGAGAACAATGTTACCGTTTGAGCAAGCTGCTAAAACCGTTTTAAGCTCCGCCCGTCAGCTTGGCACAGAGCGTGTCGATATCGACTGTGTGGCAGGGAGGATATTAGCCGAGGATGTCAAATCGGATATGGATATACCGCCCTTTGACAAATCGGCGATGGACGGCTTTGCCTGTCGCAGAGAAGACCTTGCCAACGAGCTTGCGATAATCGAAACGATACCGGCTGGGGTATCGCCTAAAAGAGAAATCGGGCCGAGACAGTGCGCTAAAATTATGACCG